>DASWBC010000348.1:0-3893 GCA_036390815.1 Gemmatimonadaceae bacterium | reverse complement strand
CCGGCGATAGGCAACGTCTCTCGCATGCATCACGAGCTCGGAACCGCCCGCTGCGCATAATCTGCGGCCCGACGGGGGCCGGAAAATCGGCGGTCGCACTGGATCTTTGTGAGACCTACAGCTCGGCGATCATCAGCGCGGATTCGCGCCAGATCTATTGCGGCTTCGACATCGGAACCGCCAAGCCAACCAGTGAAGAGAGCGCGCGCGTAACACACTACGGAATCGATGTCGCCAGACCGGAGGAGCGATTCTCCGCGGCCAGATGGGCGAGCGAAGCGAAACAATGGATTGCCTGCTCGGGCAAGATGGGCGAAACGCCCGCGATCGTCGGTGGAACTGGATTGTATATCCGCGCTCTCGTCGACCCGCTTTTCTCGATGCCGGAGCTCGATCCACTTCAACGCTCGCAGCTGGAGAGTGAGCTCGCGGCAAAGTCTCTCGCGGAGCTGCGCCGCTGGTGCGAGGGCCTCGATCCTGAGCGGGCGCACCTCGGCCGCACTCAACTGCTGCGCGCGATCGAGACGGCACTGCTTTCCGGCTCTCGCATCAGCGCCCTCCACGCGGCGCACAGGAAAGCCGCCACGGCCATCCAACCACAGGATGTAAGGGCTGCGTATCTGATCGTGGATCCTGGATCCGTGCTCGGGTCCAGAATCGAGTCGCGCGTCGACCGGATGCTCGAGGCCGGCTGGGCGGATGAGGTTCGCGAGCTCCAGCGCAGCGTGCCTCCGGACGCGCCAGCGTGGAAGTCGAGCGGTTACACAGTAATGCGCGAGCACGTTGAGGGTCGGCTGGATTTGTCATCCGCGCGGCAGCGGATCATTATTGAGACGCGACAATACGCGAAGCGCCAGCGTACGTGGTTCAGACACCAGCTGCCGCCGGCGGCTGTGACGGTAGTCAATCCTGATGATTCTCGAGCCCGCGCCGTTGCGCGGGAATGGTGGGAAAGGGCCGAGTGAACATAGGCATTACGTGCTACCCGACGTACGGTGGATCCGGCGCCGTCGCGACCGAGCTCGGGATCGCGTTGGCGGAGCGCGGGCACGAAGTCCATTTCATAACCTACCGGCAGCCATTCCGTCTTCCTTCGTTTCTGCCCCGCATTTTTTTCCACGAAGTCGATGTTGGCCGCTATCCATTGTTCGAGTTTCCGCCCTACGATCTCGCGCTGGCGGTGCGGATGCACGAAGTGGTCAAGAGTCACCACCTCGAGCTACTGCACTGTCACTACGCTATCCCGCATGCTACCAGCGCCTGGATCGCGCGCGAGATGCTGCGCGAGGCCGGCGAAGACGTTGAGGTGATCACGACGCTGCATGGAACTGACATCACGATCGTTGGGCAGGATCCTTCATTTTATCCGATAACCAAGTTCTCCATCGAGAAGTCGGACCGGATCACGGCGGTCTCTCAATACCTGAAAGAGGAGACGTGTCGGGCGTTTGGTTGCGACGGCCCCGCGATCGACGTGATCCACAACTTCATCGACCCCGATGTCTATAATCGCGAGAAGTATCCGTCCCTCCTCAAGAAGCAGGTCGGCCACTCGAAGCCGATTCTCATGCACGTCTCCAACTTTCGCACGGTCAAGCGCGTGCGAGACGTTGTCCGCATCTTCGCTGAGGTGAATCGTGAGGTGCCCAGCGTGCTGGTGATGATCGGAGACGGACCGGATAGGCCCGCGGCCGAGGAGGAGGCGCGCATGCTCGGTGTCGCGGATTCGGTGTCGTTCCTGGGAAAGCTGGATCAAATCGCGCCGTTGCTCGCGGCCGCGGATCTTTTTCTGCTGCCGAGTCAGAGCGAGTCTTTCGGCTTGAGCGCGCTCGAAGCGCTGGCATCGGGCGTGCCCGTCATCGGCACCAACGCGGGTGGTCTTCCGGAGGTCGTTCGCGACGGGAAGACTGGCGTTCTCTGCGGGGTCGGCGACATTCCGGGCATGGCCGCCGCGTCGCTGGGGATTCTTCAGGATAGGAAGCACTGGTCGGAAATGAGCAGACTGGCGTCCACCGACGCCCGCGAGAGATTTTCTCGCGACGCCATCGTCAGCAAGTACGAATCACTCTATCGCACATCACTCCCCGCCAAAACAACATGACTCCTCTTCAGGCGATCTCGCTCGGAATCATTCAGGGGCTCTCGGAGTTTCTTCCCATCAGCAGCTCGGCGCACCTCGCTCTCGCGCCATGGCTGTTCGGCTGGGAAGATCCCGGGCTGGCGTTCGACGTCGCGCTCCATTTCGGGACACTACTGGCCGTCTTGTGGTACTTCCGGATGGAATGGTTCACTCTGATCAAGGCCGCGTTCGGGATCGTCACGACCGGACGAGTCGAGACTCCCGAAAAGCGCAAGGTGATCTACCTCATCGTCGCGACGATTCCGGGGGCGATCGGCGGGTTCATTCTTCAGTCGAGGGCCGAGTCCGCGTTTCGAGATCCGCAGATCATCGCGATCGCCCTGATCGTGATGGGGATCGTGCTCTGGGCCGTCGACAAAGCTGTCGATCAGCGCCGCATACTCGGCGAGATGCGCTGGGTGGATGCGCTTCTGATCGGAATATCCCAGGTGATCGCATTGATTCCGGGCGTCTCACGGTCCGGATCGACTATCACGACCGCGCGCGGCCTGCGTTTCGACCGGGAAAGCGCCGCGGAGTTCAGCTTTCTCATGAGCATGCCGATCATTGCGGCAGCGGTCGTGCTCGAAGGACCCAAGGCGTTGCAGCAGGGAGGAGTGACGAACGAGCTGATGTCGGGCGTCGTGGCATCGGCGATCAGCGGCTGGCTGGCAATCTCGATCCTCATGCGGTTCGTGAGCAGGCATAGCTACCGCATCTTCGCCTTTTATCGCGTCGCGCTCGGTATCGCTGTCCTGGCGGTGATCCACGCGCACGGATAGCGAGGTACGGTTCGATGGTGCTACGCACGAAGCTATCGAGCAGATGCTCGACCTTCCGCGCGTGGAGCTGCTCGAGTCGACGACCTCGACGCTCGACGTCGCGCATCGCCTCGCGGCTCGAGGCGCGCCCGCTGGCACGCTCGTGATCGCCAACGAACAGACCGCTGGGCGGGGAAGGGGCGGGAAGAGCTGGCAATCGTCGCCGGGCACCGGTCTCTGGCTGACTCTGATCGAACGCCCGTCCGACAGCTCTGGCCTCGGTGTCCTCTCTCTACGCGTCGGGCTCGCGGCCGCCGAGGCGCTCGACCGGTTTGCGCCAGAGCCCATCCGTCTCAAATGGCCGAACGACCTTTACATCGATCAGGGAAAGCTAGGGGGCATTCTCGTGGAGGCCCGATGGCGGGAACAGGCGGTGGAATGGGTGGCGATTGGCCTTGGTGTGAATGTGCAGGCACCAAAGAACGTTGAAACGGCAGCGGGCCTCGAACCGGGAACCGATCGGCTCGACGTCCTTGGCGAACTCGTCCCGGCGGTTCTCGCGGCCTCGCGGGAGACAGGTCCGCTCCAGGCTGACGAAATGGAGGAATTCGACGCCCGCGACCTGGCTCGCGGGCGCAGGTGTGTCGAGCCGGCGGTCGGTCGCGTGGCGGGGATTGCTCCCACTGGTGAGCTCCTCGTAGCGCTGGCAGACTCGATCGCCCCATTTCGCTCCGGCTCCCTTGTGCTCGAGGATTTTCGATGATCGTCGTCTTCGACGTAGGCAACTCCGAGATAACAATTGGAATCTTCAATGTGGGAGAGTTGCTCTCGCATTGGAGGCTGACGACCGCTGCACCCAGGACTGCCGACGAGCTGGCGCTTCTGATTCGATCTATTGCCGGTCCGGAGATAGCGTCGCCCGGAGGTGCACAAGGGTCCGCCATCTGTTCGGTCGTGCCGGCCATTACGCCGATGCTCGCCGAAGCGTGCGAGATGTGCTTTGGCCACAAGCC
>DASWBC010000347.1:0-1513 GCA_036390815.1 Gemmatimonadaceae bacterium | reverse complement strand
GTCGGCGCAAATGTCCCGCGAAGACAATGGTGTCGGCGCTGCGCAAGTCGATGCGATATACCCGGACATCGAAAAACTCTACATCGATCTGCACCGCAATCCGGAACTTGCTTTTCACGAACAGCGCACGGCGGCGGTGCTCGCAGCGCGCGTCAAGGCCTTGGGATATGAGGTCACGACCGGAGTCGGCGGCACCGGCATCGTCGCGATCCTGAAGAACGGGCCCGGTCCGGTTGTGATGTTGCGCACCGAAATCGATGCCTTGCCGATCGAGGAGAAGACCGGTCTGCCGTTCGCGAGTGTGGCGAGGGCGAAGAATGATGCCGGCGAACTCGTTCCTGTCTCGCACATGTGCGGGCACGACATTCACATGTCGGCGTGGGCCGGCACGGCCGAGCTCATGGCGGGAAGTCGCGATCGCTGGCATGGCACGTTGATGCTCATCGGGCAGCCGGCCGAGGAAGTCGTCTCTGGCGCGGCAGCGATGATCCGCGACGGGCTGTTCACGCGGTTTCCGAAACCCGACTACGCGCTTGGGGTTCACACCGAGAGTTCGCTGCCGGCTGGTGTGTTCGGATTCCATCCGCGCTACTTCCGCGCTGCAGTGAGTAATCTGGATATCACTGTGTACGGCAAGGGTGGCCACGGTGCGTATCCGCAGAAGACAGTCGATCCGGTTGTGCTAGCCGCGCGCATCGTGCTCGGTTTGCAGACAATTGTGTCGCGCGAGACCAATCCTATTGATCCCGCCGTGATCACGGTCGGGAGCATCCATGGAGGTACCGTGTGGAACATCATTCCGGATCAGGTGAAGCTGCAACTTACCGTGCGATCGTTTGATCCGGAAGTGCACAAGCGTCTGTTGAGCGCGATTGCGCGGGAGGCGAAAGGCGAGGCGCTGGCCGCGAACGCGCCGAGGGAACCTCTCATCGAGACGAAGTCCAGCACCGATGCTGTGTACAACGATCCCGAGTTGACTCAGCGCACGGTCGCCTCGGCGCGCGCGGCGTTGGGCGCGGAGAGAGTTGTGGAGATGCCCGCGCAGATGGGCTCGGAAGACTTCTCTCAGTTTGGTCTCGCCGGCGTGCGTGCAGTGCTGCTGCACGTCGGCGCAGTCGATCCTGGGAAACTGGAAGAGGCGCGCAAAACCGGTGTGTCGGTTCCCGGAGTTCACACGTCGCTATGGGCGCCGGAGCGCGAGCCGACGATCAAAGCAGCGATCATCGCAGAGACGGCTATCCTGATGGATCTGTTGAATGTCAAATCGGACAGATGAGGCCTAACAGCTCATTCAAGGCGAAGCGGCTCAATTTAGGCGTTAGGCCCCAGAGGAATGGCGCGCGTGCGGCCTAATGTGGCGTTGCAGCGGACTCGCCGCCCTCGCTTTCGCTCGGGCCGCTCGCTTCGCTCGCTCGGCTCGCCGCTGAACGCCCGACCGTCAGGCGACGGAAAGTGACCGCCGGCTCGGATTACTACGCCATGCTCGTGATGCACAGCCTGCTCTTCGCATTCG
>DASWBC010000346.1:0-4891 GCA_036390815.1 Gemmatimonadaceae bacterium | reverse complement strand
GCGGCTTCCGAAAGACGTGATTGAAGCCACGAGCGAGCGCTACCTCGACATTTTCCGTCGCTTGACCGGACACTCACTCGACCCCAACGGCTCACATTGAACTTCGCGCGCGAAGGGCTCCTCTTCATTGCGATCGCTGCTGTCGTCGCAGCCGGCGGCTTTGGTTTCGCAATCAGTCGGCGCTCCTGGGGACTGTGGCTTGCCGCGTTCGTTCTGCTGCTGTTGGCGCTGTGGGTCGCTTACTTCTTCCGTGATCCCGAGCGCACGGGAGATCGCGGCCCGTCGCTCATCGTCGCGCCGGCGGACGGCAGGCTGATCATGATCACCGATGTCGACGAGCCGAACTTCATTGGAGGCCGCGCGGTCCGGCTGTCGATCTTCATGAACGTCTTCAACGTGCACGTGAACCGGTACCCGGTAGATGGCGTCGTCAAATACATCCACTACAACAAGGGCAAGTTCTTCAACGCCGCGGCGGAGAAATCGAGCCTCGAGAATGAGCAGATGTCGGTCGGAATCGAGACGGGCAGGTACCGCGTCCTCGTGAGGCAGATCGCGGGACTCATCGCGCGCCGGATTGTCACCTACGGCAAACTCGGTGAGAAAGTGAAGCAGGGGGACCGGATGGGAATCATCAGGTTCGGCTCGCGCGTGGATGTCTTCCTTCCAGTCGGCTCCGCCGTGCGGGCGAAGCTGGGCGATGTCACGACCGCGGGTGTGACGATTCTGGGGGATCTGGCGAAATGATGCTCGCACCCGATCCCTCGAAGCGCGAACGCCTGAGGGGAGACGCCGATCGCCCCCGCAACCGTGGGGTGATCATACTTCCGAACGGATTCACGCTGATGAGTCTCTTCTTCGGAATGTTTGCGATCGTCGCCGCCTCGCGCAGCGAGTTCGATACCGCTGGTCTTTACGTGGTGTTTGCCGGCATCTGCGATGCGCTCGATGGACGGGTCGCGCGCGCGACTGGCACGGGGTCGCGTTTCGGATCGGAGCTCGACTCGCTCGTCGACGCCATAGCCTTCGGCCTCGCGCCGGCAATGATCATGTACTTTGCCGTCCTCAACCGAAGCGGCTGGGACTGGATCTTCGCCTTCCTCTTCACCGCTTGCGCGGTGATCAGGCTCGCGCGTTTCAACGTGGAACAGGCAGGGCGCGCCAAGAAATACTTCCATGGTCTTCCAAGCCCGGCCGCCGGAATCACGCTCGCGACTTACTACTGGTTCAGCCAGACGCCGCTGTACAATGAGACGATCCTGGGTGATCTCAACTGGACGACTGGACTGCGCGGGTTGATGCTGCTGTTGGCGTTCCTCATGATCAGCAACGTGTCGTACCCCGCTGTGCCGACGATTGGATTCCGAAAGATCAGCGAGATACTTGGCACTCTCGTCGTCATCGCAACCTTCATGGGCGTGTTGTTTCTGAGGAAGGAGTTCTATTTTCCGGCGCTCATCGGCTACGTGTTGTACGGTCTGGCCAAAACGGTGATCTTCGGGCTGATGGACAGGCGTCCGCGCGGTGACTCGCCAGTGATCGATGACGACGACGAGCCCTTGCTGCTCACGGCGGCGGGAGTCGTGGATACCGGCGAGGCCTTGCGCCAGCGGTCGCATCGCCGGAAGAGAAGGCGTCGCCCGCCCGGCCCCGGCGAGTCGCCGCGCGGCGGTTCGGGCAATTTCTCGCCGCCGTCTGGTCCGAGCGGAGGCCCGCCCTGATGGCGAAGTTCCGCATCGCGGTTCACATCACTCCGCGCAAAGGGCTGCTCGACCCGCAGGGGAACGCCGTGAGGGACGCTCTTCGCACGCTCGGATTCAACGCGGTGAAAGACGTTCACATCGGGCGGTACATAATTGTCGAGACCGATGCCTACGACGCGCTCACCGCGGAAGACACGGTCACGGACATGTGCGCCAAGCTCCTGGCGAATCCCGTGACGGAAGATTTCGAGATCGAATCGGCGGTCCCCGCATGAAATTCGGCATCGTCACTTTCCCCGGATCCAACTGCGACTACGACGCGTTCCAGGCCGTCACCGACATCCTGGGCGAGGAAGCGACGTACCTCTGGCACAAGGATCACGACCTTCGGGGCTCGGACGTGATCATCCTGCCGGGCGGTTTCAGCTATGGTGACTATCTCCGCGCCGGCGCGATCGCCCGTTTCAGCCCCATCATGCGGGAAGTGGCCGCGCACGCGGTAGCGGGCGGCCCTGTGCTCGCGATTTGCAACGGCTTCCAGATCGCATGCGAGGCTGGGTTGCTCCCCGGCGCGCTGATGCGGAACTCACATCTGCAGTTCGTTTCCGCCGAAGTCATGGTTCGCGTCGAGAACAGCGACACGATATTCACGAATCTCTACGATCGTGGGGAAATCCTTCGCATACCGATTGCCCACGGGGACGGCCGTTACGTCGCGCCTGCCGGTGTTCTCGAAGAGCTCGAGGCAGAGGGACGAGTCGTCTTCAGGTATGTGGACGCCGATGGGACCATCAGCGCGGACGCCAATCCGAACGGGTCCGAGCGCAACATCGCGGGAATCATCAGCGAGGGCGGAAACGTGCTCGGCATGATGCCGCATCCGGAGCGCGCCTGCAGCCCCCTGCTCGGCTCCAACGACGGAGTGCGACTGCTCGAGTCGATCCTCGCCAGAGTGGCCGCGTGAAGACCGACGTGAAGCCGAGGCCAGGGGATCCGGTGATCACTCCGGCGCTCATCGCCGAGCACGGCGTGACGAAGCTGGAATACGAGCGATTGGTCGCAATGCTGGGACGCACACCTACATTCACCGAGCTCGGAATCGTCAGCGCCCTGTGGAGCGAGCACTGCTCGTACAAGCATTCGCGCCCCCTTCTGAAGACACTGCCGACCACCGCCCCGTACGTGCTGCAGGGTCCGGGCGAAAACGCCGGCGTGATCTCGATCGGCGATGGCCTTGCGGTGGCGTTCAAGATCGAGTCGCACAACCATCCGTCGGCGGTCGAGCCGTACCAGGGAGCGGCGACCGGTGTCGGAGGAATTCTGCGCGATGTTTTCACCATGGGAGCGCGGCCGATCGCGATGCTCAACTCGCTCAGGTTTGGCTCCCTCGACGATTCCCGGGTCCGGTACCTCTTCTCCGGAGTCGTGAAGGGCATTGGTGACTACGGCAATTGCGTCGGCATTCCGACGGTCGCCGGCGAGATCGTCTTCGATCCTGCTTACGCGAACAACCCGCTGGTCAATGCGATGTGCGTCGGCCTCCTGCACGAGGAGGATCTCATTCGCGCCAAGGCCGAGGGCGTCGGCAATCCGATCATGGCCGTTGGGGCGCGCACCGGACGTGACGGCATTCATGGGGCGTCGTTCGCATCAGAAGATCTCTCCGCGGCCAGCGATGCGAAGCGGCCTCGCATTCAGGTCGGAGATCCTTTTACTGAGAAGCTCCTGCTCGAAGCGAGCCTCGAGCTGATCAAGAGCGGACACATCGTGGCGATTCAGGACATGGGCGCCGCGGGCCTGACGTCATCATCGGCTGAGATGGCAGAGCGCGGGGATGTCGGCGTGACGATCGACGTCACCAAGGTTCCGACCCGCGAGAGTGGAATGTCGCCCTACGAGATCCTCCTCAGCGAGTCGCAGGAGCGGATGCTGGTCGTCGCGAAGAAAGGGCGTGAGGATGAAGTTCGCGACATTCTGACCAAATGGGATCTCACGGCGGCCGTCATCGGCGAGGTCATCGCCGAGCCGGTGTACAGAGTTACCGAGGGTGACCGAGTGGTCGCGGAATTTCCCGGATCGAGGCTCGTAACGGATTGTCCGTCGTATTCGCCCGAGTCGCGCGAGTCGAGCGCGATCGCCGATCTGCGCGCCATCGATCCGCTCTCCATCGCCGAACGCGCCGAAGAGAGGGATCCCGCCTGGACCCTCGAGCAGCTTCTCGCCGCTCCAACCATCGCGAGCAAGGCCTGGGCGTACCGTCAGTACGACTCCACCGTACGGACCAACACCGTAATTGGCCCGGGCGGAGACGCTGCCGTTCTGCGGGTTCGAGGAACGAACAAGGCCATTGCTGTGAAGACGGACTGCAATGGGCGATACGTGTATCTGGATCCACGCGTGGGCGGACGAATCGCCGTGGCGGAAGCGGCGCGCAACGTCGCCTGCACCGGTGGGCGGCCGATGGCGATCACCAACTGTCTCAACTTCGGAAACCCGACTCGCCCCGAGGTCTTCTTCCAGCTCAAGGAAGCCGTGGCAGGAATCGGAGAGGCATGTCGTGCGCTCGGAACCCCGGTCACCGGTGGAAACGTCTCTCTTTATAACGAGAGTCCGTCCGGCGCCGTGTATCCCACGCCGGTAATCGGCATGGTCGGGCTGATCGACGACCTGTCGCACATTACGCGCGCAACGTTTCAGAGGGATGGCGACACAATCCTCCTGCTCGGCGAGCTCGGCGGCGAGCTCGGGGGAAGCGAGTATCTCGCCACCATTCACGGAAAGGTGATTGGCGCCCCACCACGATGCGACGTCGAGCGGGAGAAAGCGCTGATCGACACGTTGCTCGAGGCGATCCGCGCCGGCGCGGTCAGCTCAGCACACGATTGCAGTGACGGCGGACTCGCGGTCGCGCTCGCGGAATGCTGCATTGCCAATCCGGAACACGAGAGCGGGGCGGACATCGATCTATCGAGTCACTCGACTCTCCAGAATCGCGCGATTCTGTTCGGCGAGGGCCAGGGACGCATAGTCGTGTCGAGCCCGGCCCCCGAGCGCGTGCTCGCGATCGCCGCGAGGGTGGGAGTTCCCTGCGCGCAGATCGGAAGAGTGTTACTCGAGTCGGATACGCTCGCCATCAAGCTGCCGAAGGGGTCGATGCGGAGTCCCCTTTCCAGCCTGCGTCGCGCCTA
>DASWBC010000345.1:0-1846 GCA_036390815.1 Gemmatimonadaceae bacterium | reverse complement strand
CATGATGAACGACCTGCTTCACCGTCCAGCCCCCCGGCCGGTATCGGGTCGCGAGCTGATCGGGCGAGAGTCCCGCGACTGCCCCTCTGAGCGCACCCGGAGCGTCCGCGATCGCGGTGATCAGCAGCGGGTAGTCGGACTCGCTTATCGGCGCATCGAAATCGAACCTCCCAACCGGGTAGCGCAGCTCGGGTTCCTGAATCGTAGTCGTCATGGCAGGGATGGAATGAGTTAGCTACAGCCTTCTACCCACTTGACCTCGGGAAGCCGCCCGCCGCGAAACATCGTCACGCGCTTGCCATCGGTCTCGAAGACGAGCGCCTTGCCGGCGCTGGCGCTGTCGCCCAACACGGTCATGTAGTGGCCCCCGTCGATGTACTTGTGGGGCTCGACTTTTACGTCGTCGCCGTAAATGCTCTTTATGCGATCTTCGGTGTCGCCGATCTTCGCGCCGTCCTCGGTGGTCACCGATCCCGTATCGACGTCGATGCGCGCGATCTCTCCCTTCACCACCATCACGCTGACGCCCTCAGGTATCCCCGCGCCGACGGCCGGGAATACGAAGTCGCACTGCTTGTTCATGGTCGGGTTCTCGTTGAGCAGACCCATGTTGACCGCGTCGTCCAGATTCATGCCTATCAGAATCTGTCCGAGTCCCTCCTCACTGAGCGCGAGATCGCTGACGGTGTCGCGCGCGGCTCCGCTCGGCCCGGTTCGCCCCTTGACTGCCTTTTCGTCGTCTCCGCTGCACGCGGACGCGAGCGAAGCGAGAATCACGATGAGCGCGATCGAGCCCAGTTTCCGTCGCTGCCAGTTCATTATCGTCCTCCGCCGCCGGCCGCGTGGCCGAGGCGCCCCCTGATTAGGTACCCACCTGATAGAACTTCTCCTGGTAGCGCGCGATCGATTCGTTGATCACCCGCGCCGCAACTTCGCTCTTCTCCCATCCCACGATCTCGACGCGCTTCCCTTCGAGGTCCTTGTATATATGGAAGAAGTGCTCCACTTCCTTCAAATAATGCTGCGAAAGATCGGCGATGTCGAAATACTCGTGGTAATACGGGTCGTGGCAGGGCACCGCGAGAATCTTGTCATCGGGCTCGCCCCGGTCGCGCATTCTGAGCACACCCAGGGGACGGCAGTCGATCTGGCAGCCGGGAAACGTCGGCTCGTTGATGCGGACGAGAATGTCCAACGGATCGCCATCGTCGTGCAACGTACGCGGAATGAGGCCGTAGTCACCGGGATAATGAACCGCGGAATACAGAACCCGATCAAGCCGGATCATACCGGTCGCCTTGTCGAGCTCGTATTTGTTCCTGCTGCCGCGCGGAATCTCGATGACCGCCGTCACGCTGTCGGGAGGATGGATCCCAGCCGGCAGGTCGTGCCATGGATTGATCACCCGGTCACGCGCTCCATCGTTCCCTTGTAGCTCATCGGTTCTTCGTCAACGCCAAAATTGTGCTCGGCCAGCTCGGAAACGCGCTCCAGCTGCGCGATCGAGAGATCGGGTTTGTCCGGCGCATCGGCGAATTCCCTTAGCTGCTCCATGTCGTAGATGTTGGGCAGCGTGGTCACGACCCGCGGCTCGGCGAGCAGCCATTTGAGCGCGGCCTGGCCCAGCGTCATCCGGGCGGTGAGAAAATCGAGCGTGCGGATCTTCTTCAGGCCGTTGATGAGCCACGAGCGCGGGCGATGCCGGCGGTGGTCGTTGGCGGGGAACACGGTGTCTTCAGTGTACTTTCCTTCCAGCATCCCCGACGCGTGTGTGACGCGGATGTTGAAGCAGCAGTTGGGTGCGAACTCTCTCGCCGCCTCGATCATCGCGCTTCCGGGTTGCGGC
>DASWBC010000344.1:0-5285 GCA_036390815.1 Gemmatimonadaceae bacterium | reverse complement strand
TCCCGGTCGATGGCACGATCATCGATGGGGCGAGCGAGGTCGACGAGTCGATGCTTACGGGTGAGCCCCTCCCGGTCGCGAAGACGGTGGGCGGAAAGGTCGTCGGCGGAACGCTCAACACAACCGGCGCTTTCAGGTATCGGGCGACGAGCGTGGGCGCGGAGAGTGTTCTCGCGCGCATAGTCAAGCTGATGCGGGACGCGCAGAGCTCCCGTGCTCCAATTCAGCGACTGGCTGACAGAGTCAGCGCTGTGTTCGTCCCGGTCGTCCTATCGATCGCGATCATCACGTTTCTCGCTTGGTATTTTCTCGCCGACTCCGCGGCATTGCCCCACGCAATCGCGGCCGCAGTGTCCGTTCTCATCATAGCGTGTCCGTGCGCGATGGGGCTCGCAGTTCCGACCGCGGTGATGGTTGCGACTGGCCGCGGAGCGGAGCTGGGGCTGCTGATCAAGGGTGGCGAGATTCTCCAGCGCGCAGGTGATGTGAACACGGTGGTGCTCGACAAGACAGGAACAGTCACGGAGGGAATTCCCTCTGTCGGGCGGGTGATCGCGATCGGGGCGCTCGAGGAGGACGAGATCCTCACTGCGGCCGCGTCGCTCGAGAGGCATTCCGAGCATCCGGTCGGGACCGCGGTCGTACGCGCGGCCGGCGAGCGGGGCATTGGCCTCGAGCCGGTGGTCGACTTTCAATCGCACACGGGGAGCGGAGTAACAGGAATAGTTGGCGGCCGCAAAGTCGCGGTGGGCAATGCGCAATTGATGCGCGAGATGAAGCTAGACGCTGGCGCCGCGGAAAAATCGGTCGCCGCGCGATCGGTCCCCGGTGCGAGCGAGCTCTTCGTTGCGATTGACGATCGGGTTGCCGGGATCATCATCGTCACCGATGCAATCAGGCCCTCCTCCCGCGAGGCGGTGGAAAGGCTCGAGCAAATGGGAATCGATGTGTTGCTCCTTACGGGAGACAGGAGATCGACCGCCGAGTCGGTGGCGAAGGCGGCTGGAATCGAGCGGGTTGTCGCGGAAGTGCTGCCGAGCGACAAAGTGATGGAGATTCGGGCGCTGCAGGAGAAGGGCAGAGTAGTGGCCATGGTCGGCGACGGAATCAACGACGCGCCGGCGCTGGCACAGGCGGACGTCGGCGTCTCGATGCCCAAGGGGACCGACATCGCCATTGAAGCCAGCGACATCGCTTTGATGCGGAGCGATTTGCGCGGCGTCCCGACCGCGATCTCCCTCTCACGGCAGACGATGATGACGATGAAGCAGAATCTGTTCTGGGCATTCGTCTACAACGTGATCGGGATTCCGATCGCCGCGGGCGTGCTCTATCCCGTAACCGGACTCATGCTGAGCCCGATCATCGCCAGCGCCGCGATGGCGCTGAGCTCGGTGAGCGTAGTCACGAACAGTCTGCGGCTTCGCAGCGTCCGCCTGCCTTGAGACAACGAGGAGAGCTGATGAGCACGAAGCAGAAAAGCGGTGACAAGCACGCCGGGACGAACGGCGCGGAGTGCGGCTGCGCGGTTCGCGAGGCGTCCGCGGGCTCGCGAAAGGCAGTCGGCGTCGATCCCGAAGTAAAATCACGAAACCTGAAGCGACTACGCCGCATCGAGGGGCAGGTTCGCGGCCTGCAAAAAATGGTTGATGAGGACCGCTACTGCGCCGACATCCTCACCCAGGTGTCGTCGGTCCAGGAGGCGCTTCGGGGCGTAGGCCGCGAGCTGATGCGAAACCATCTCAAGCACTGCGCGACCGGCGCGATTCGAACCGGCGGACGCGAGGCGGACAGCATGTACGATGAGATAGTCGATCTCATGTACACTCACAGCCGATAACTCGAAGCTTCAGTAGCAGTTAAGCCATCGAATCCGCCCTGAAACCAGCTCCCCCTTGCCACCGTAGTGTCCTAATGTGATAGTACAAGCAGACAATGCCTACTTTCAGTGTCGATTCGACCAGCCCCACGCCGATCTACGCTCAGCTGGACCGGTCCATCAGAGCGGCGATCGCAACAGGGGAGCTAGAGTCGGGAGCACAGCTTCCGACGGTGCGGCAGCTCGCCGTGGATCTCTCGGTGAACGCCAACACGGTCGCCAGGGTCTACGCCCAGCTCGAGCGCGATGGAATGCTGGAAACGAGACGCGGAGTGGGCACTTTCGTTCGGGAATCTCCGTCGCCGCAGGCGTCGCGAGCGCACCGTGAACGGGAGCTCGGCGAGCTGACCAAACGCTTCATTGGCGACGCCGCCCTGTTGGGATTCACATTACCAGAGCTAATAAGTCAGCTCAGAAACGAGGAGATGAAATAGATGCCAGGCATGGACGAGGTTCTCGCAACACGCCGGGCGCTGCGGGCTTCGCGCTCGCAGAGTCGTGCTAACGTGGTTTCAGTCACCATTCTGGTAGGCTCGGTTCTCGTCGCGCTGCCGCTCATGGCCGCGACCCAGAATCCGATCTTCCTCCTGGTGTTTCTGATCGGGCTTTTCCTGTCCCAATCGCCCAAGATCGCGAAACAATGGGAACGGGCAGTCGTGCTTCGCCTCGGCAAATACACTGGGCTTCGCGGTCCAGGTCTCTTCTGGATTACGCCCTTCATCGAGACGATCACTATCTACATCGACCAGCGCGTCATCACGACGAGCTTCGCCGCTGAAGAAACTCTGACATCCGACACGGTGCCTGTGAACGTCGACGCCGTTCTCTTCTGGATGGTCCATGATTCCGAGAAGGCCGCACTCGAAGTTCAGGACTACGCTCAGGCCGTCAGCTGGGCAGCCCAAACCGGACTGCGCGACATCATCGGCCGCACATCGCTGAGCGATCTACTGCGTGGACGCGAGCGCATCGAGGCCGAGCTACAGGCCTTGATCGATCAGAGATCAAATCCTTGGGGGGTCACGGTACAGTCAGTAGAAATGCGCGACATTGTGATCCCGACTTCGCTGCAGGACGCCATGTCCCGGGAAGCCCAGGCATCGCGCGAGAAATCCGCGCGCATCATCCTCGGTCAGGCGGAAGTGGAGATCGCACACCTCTTCTTCGAGGCGGCGAAGTCCTACGAGAACAATCCGACCGCGCTGCACCTTCGCGCAATGAACATCCTGTACGAAGGACTGAAGGAGAAGGGCGCGCTGATGGTCGTCCCTAGCAACGTCGTGGAGTCTATGGGCCTCGGCGGGATGATGGGCGCCGCGTCCCTGAGACAGCAGACCCTCGCCGACGCCAACCCGAAGATCGCCTCCCCGGCGGTCTAGCTTCCTCGGACGGTCTCCGGAGTGCGCTGGCCGGCGCCAAGCATGGGCGCCGGCTGGCCTTCGGAGAGGAGTTTGGTGACGAAACGCTGCCCCTCCGATATCCGCTCGATCTCGATCGCAATCGCATCGACTGATGCTTCCAACCGCTCCAGCCTCTGGGCGGTCTCCGTAAATGCGGCCGCCGGCGGCCCGGGCCTGTTGGCTCTTTTCATGGCCGCACGGGCCGCGCCGAATGCCAGCGGAAAGAAAACCAAAACGATCGACAGCACCGAGAGCGTCATTACCTCCTTCTGTCCAAGGCCGGCGAATACCGGAGGTGCCGCGGTGCTGGCGATCACACCGGCCGCCTGGCTCGTGAGCTGCTGGCCGGTCAGCTGAATATCCGATTCCAGCTGCAGCTGTCGCGCGTCGAGCAGCGCGAGCCGGGCCTCCAGTCCCTGGGTTGCTGTCGCGTCACTGGTTTGCTTCATCTGATTGATCAATTTCGAGCGCCGGCTGTCGACCGATTGAAGCTGGTTCGAGAGCTCCTCGCGGCGCGCCTTCAACGCTTCGATGTCCGCGGCGGTGCGAGGCATGGGAATCGTGATCGTCTGGGAACCCGGCGTCCCAGTCACCGTGATCTGCTGCGGGACAAAGACAAACGGCGGAGCCTGGGGACCAACCCCGGGCGGGGGGCCGGGACGCACGGTTGGCTGAACGGATGTCTGCATATGGAATCTCTACGAGCGCAGGAAGCAGCAGGTTGCACGAAGGGTCGGAGATTAAGATGCAGCAGAGCGCGCGCGCATTCCATATTTTGCGCGGGCAGTGTGCCCGGACCCGGACTACTCGGCCGTCGTCGTCACCGGCGGGCTGTCGAATTCGAACTTGTTTGTCGGCTGCTCCGCACCAACGCGGCCGGATGCGATGTCCGCCCTGGCATAGACCTCGGAGCGCACCGGCGAATCGTCCTGCCGCCGCAATATCGCAATCTGACCGATATGCGTTAGCGCGTCTGAGATAGGGCCCTGAAACAATTCCTCGGCGGTCGTGCCCAAAGGCGCATCCGACGCCAGGTATCTGTCGAGCTCGAGAAGCGATGCGTGGAACCTCGCTACTTCCGTTCTCCACGCCTGCGGTTTGGATTCGACCCAGTCGTTTTTCCCCTGCGCCATGCTGAGGCCCCAGTCGAACAGATCGGCCATGTGCGAGACGATCTGCACCGGAGTGCGAGCAGCCTTTCCGAGCTGGAAAGTTCCAAATCCGGGCGGCGCAAAACGCTCGACTTTGGCCGCTCGATAGGCGATGGTGGCCAGAGTGTGGCGCAGGAAAGCGCGGATGGGATCTTTCAATGCCAGTCCGGTTCGTCGGTCAGCGTGTCCACATGAATCCGGCTCGCGGATGCCTTGCCGGATAGTCGCTGCCACCCCCCGCCGCTGTTGCTGTGCGCGACGGCGATCTCGAAGCTGTCGGGAGCGAACCAGCGCGCGTGATTGAAGTCCTCGTCGCAATCGCATCCGCCACCTCCGGGACCCCTCATCACGATCGCGCCGCTCTTGAGATCGCGCACGATTCCGTAGGTGCCGGGATTCGCGGGCGTGGTATCTTCGCCGACGTAAGCGAGGAAGCGCCCATCCGGAGAGACGAGGAGATCCTGATACGAAGACCAGACGTCGCCGGGTATTGGGCTCGTTTCGATGCGGTGTTTTCCCAGACGCAGGCGGAAGAGCTGGCGCTGCGGAGTGGACGAATCCTCCGAGAACTGAAGTAGCCCGATGACGAGACTATCGCCCACCAGAATCGGCGCCGGTGGAATGACGTTTCGGATCGTGTCCGCGCCAAGCGGGGAGACAACTTCAATCCGGTACACAGTTCCGGTGTCCTCCATCGGTTGCCAGGACTCAGTGTAAGTGGAATCGATCACGCGAATGCGCGTCGCCGACCGGTCCGCGTCGCCGTTGCACGCGCCGCTCAGCGTAACGACGCCGGTCCCGAGCACAATCAACAGGAGGCGCGCGCGCATCGAGATTATTTCTCTCCACCATTTT
>DASWBC010000343.1:0-2224 GCA_036390815.1 Gemmatimonadaceae bacterium | reverse complement strand
ATAGTCGCGGCTAAAGCCGGCTTCCACGCGCGAAAAGTGAACCGAATATTGAGAACGTGGCGGACTGCCGCTCCCACGGCGATCAACACGAGCAGCAGCAGCCAATTCAGCCGACTCCCGTACACCGCGGGAAAGTGGCTGATCAGCATCAGCACGATGACGGGGAACGTAAAATAGTTGTTGTGGATCGAGACACGTTTCGCGCGCCCCGAGACGGCGGGATCGGCTCCACGTCCTTCCGATACCGATGCGACCAGCTCGCGCTGCGAAGGGACGATCGTGAAGACGACATTGGCGGCCATGATCGTGCCGAGCATTGCACCGACATGGAGAAAGGCGGCGCGACCGTTGAGCAGCTGCGTCAGCGCAATGCCAATTGCGGTGAGACCAGTGATCCAAATCGTCAGCGCCAACCTCGGTGCACGTGGCGCCAGAAATCGCTGCATCGATTCATACAGGCCCCAGCCGCCAACGATTGCTGCAACCGCGACCAGCACCGCAGTTCGATGATTCAGAGGGCCGAACGTCGAATCGACGAGCGCCGCCCGCCCTCCGAAATAGTAGACGACAACCAGTAGCGTCGCGCCGCTCCACCACGTCGTATACGCCTGCCACTTGAACCAATGCAGCGGCCGCGGGAGTGGTTGTCCGCCAAGCAGGGTCTTCTCGACGAAATAGAAGGCTCCGCTATGCAACAACCAGATGTTGCCGAGTGTTCCTTTTGAGGCGGGGCTGCCGGAGGTTGCGGGAGATGCGGGTCGCAGATTCCGGTCGAGCCAGTTGAACAGCATCGAGTTCCCGGTCCACATGATTGCGGCAATGACGTGAATCCATCTGGCGATCAGGTCGACGAGCTCGATGGCACCTCCGCTCACGTTCTGCCGCGCATGATCTTGACGAACGATCGTCCGCGGAACTCATCGGCGTTGAGGCCGGTCATCTTCAGGGCTTCTGCTTCGGTGATTGCGCCCGAGTTGATCCCGCGCAGGAAGAAGTTGAGGAGACCTTGGCCGGTAGCAGCATCGTCGAACACGTCGCCGACAAGCGTCGCCTGCGCGGCTTTTCCGACGAAGTTGCTGAGACGAACGCCGGCGGCGTCGATTCCGTCGAGGAAAAAGCTGTAGAGTGCGGCGTAGCGCGTCACGAGCTGCGCCGGATGGAGATCCCATCCCTGGTAGAAGCCGCCGGCGAGCGAGTGGCGCACGTCGTCGAAGTGCAGTCGCCACGCGTGATGCACGCTCGCCGCGTTGTCCGCCTGCTGCTTCTTCGTCAGCTTCGGCCCGCCCTTGGCTTCGCGGTGGACGGGCACCGGCATTACCGTCGTCGATCCGTCGGAGAGCCACACGTCGGTCCCGGCGAACGCGACCTGCATGAAGTGCTTCGCGAACTCGCAGGCGGGATGCTGCATGCGCTGGTATGCCGCGGTGATGTTGATGCCGGCCGTATAGTCGTAGGTCCCGAAGTGGGCGCCCCTGAGCCTCCCGTCCGACGCGTCGAGAATCCGCGGCAGGAACGACCGGCCACTGGCATCGAGCACGATCTGCGGCGTCTCGACCATTGCCTCGAAGAGCAAAGTCCCATTGGCGAGGCCGAGCTTGCGTTCGAGCTGCCGAAGGATGGCGACGGTATACTCGATCTGCTCGAGGATCGTGATCTTCGGGATTGTGACAATCCAGCCCTGTGGCAACCCGACATCTTCCTCTACGAGCGCCGTCAGAACGAGGTCGAGCGTGCGAATGCTGCGCCCGCGCAGCTCCTCGTTGAGCGGCTTGACGCGGATGCCGATGAACGGCGACAGTGTCGCGTCGCGGAGGCCCTTGGCCAGCTCGTGCGCGACGACAGTAGCGTGGTTGTCTTCCTCGGCGTCGGGCCGATTGCCGTACCCATCCTCGAAGTCGATCCGAAAATCCTCGATCGGCTCGTGCGCGAGCTTGTCGCGGACGCGCCTGTCTATCGTGCTGAGCGCGGGATGGTCCGAGATATCCAGCGCGGCGCCGAGTGTGACAGGTTTCGCGGCGTACTGATCCATCACGCGGAGAGCGATGACGCCCAGCTTGGGAACCGAGTCAGACTTGAAGAGCTGCGCGCCGCCGTACACGGTGTGCACCGGCTGGCGCCCGGGACTCTCACCGGGATGCGCTTTGGCGAACGCCAGATTCGCTTCGCGGAGCGCCGCCGATGCCTCGGCGAGCATTGACTGGTCGAGACTTGTATTCATTCGTTG
>DASWBC010000342.1:0-2252 GCA_036390815.1 Gemmatimonadaceae bacterium | reverse complement strand
CGCGCGGCGATGAAGGATATGGGCGGTCTCACCACCAGCACCGGAATATTCGTGCGACGAATGAGGTAATCCGTGACGCTGCCGAGCGTGATCCGCTTCATGCCGCCTCGGGCGTGGCTCGACATCACGATCAAGTCGACGTTGAACTTCAAGGCATAGTCCCTGAGGGTCGGGCCTACAGGCCCGTCCTCGAGCGCGGTCATGATCCGGATTTCTCCGAGCGCCCGGCATTCGCTTCCGAGCGCCTCAAGCTTGCGCAGGCGTGCAACGCGCTCCTCCCACAGCATCTGCTCCGTTGGTAGGACCGGAGTCTGGGCAATGCTCTCGACGACGAGGGGCTCAGAATTCACCCGGACAAGACGGAGATCGGCTTCGAAACTCTGCGCCAGCTTTACGGCGACTGATATCGCGACCTTCTCACTATCCGAGCCTTCGGTTGGCGCCATGATGACTTTGTACATTGTTCCTCCCTGGTTCGCGCGTGCAATCCTGGTCGTCACGACCAGCTCGCGCGCAAAGCGTTCAAGATCACCGCAACGTCGATCGCTTCCTGAAGAAGCGCGCCTTCCGTCGGCGGAATGAAACCGAAGGCGGCAAAGACCATGGCGACGCCACTCAGCGCTAAGCCCGCCACGATACTCTGTCGCGCCAGCCGCATCGTCCTTCTGCTGATTGCCAGCGCTTCACCTACTCTCGACAAATCATCGACGAGAATGACAACGTCCGCGGCTTCCGCGGTGACTCCGCCACCATGTCCCGCCAATGCGATTCCAACGTCCGCTACCGAAAGCGCGGGCGCATCGTTCGTTCCGTCGCCGACCATCAGCACGACGTCGCCGCGCGCCCTGAATCGGGAGACAATCGTCGCTTTGTCGGCCGGTAGCAGCTCGCCGTGAACTTCCTTGATTCCTGCGTCAAGCCCGACGGCTTTCACTGTCGCGTCCCGATCACCAGAGAGAAGGACCGTGCGTGAAAGACCGAGGTCCCCGAGTGAGGCAAGAAAGGTCTTCAGCTCTGGCCGAAGCGAGTCGGCGTACTCGATGATTCCGGCCGGTCTTCCGGAAAGGAGGACGTACGCGCGGAGCGCGGCCTCATCATTTTCGGCCGCCGTGAAAGCGTCGAGCGAACCGATGGCGTGCCGTGCAACGAAGGCGCGGCTTCCAACTACGACTTCGATATTTCCGACCATGCCTGTCAGCCCTTCTCCGGGCGACTCGCGGTGCTGGGTGGCCTGTTGCAGTGCGCCGTACCTTTTCTCCGCCTCCTCGACCACCACTCGCGCCAGCTGATGACTGGAGCCCTGCTCGACCGCGCCGGCGGCGCTAAGGACTTCACGCTCCATGAAACCCGGCAGCGCGACGACTGTCCTGATGGAGGGCTTGCCGACCGTGAGTGTGCCCGTCTTGTCAAAGACCGCCAGAGTCGCACGGCTCAGCATCTCGAGCGCGGCTCCGTGACGCACGATGATCTTGCGCCGAGCCGCGCGATTGATGCCTCCGATGATGGCAACTGGCGGAGCGAGGATGAGCGGGCATGGTGTCGCCACGACCAGCACAGCCAACACGCTGGTCCAGCTCTGGGTCAGCGCGAATGTCACGACGCAAACGAGGAGCGTTGCCGGCGTAAACCAGACGGCGTATCGATCGGCGAGGCGCTGCAGGGGTGATTTGCTCGCCTGCGCCTCGCGAACGAGCTCCACGATCCTGGAGTACTGGCTCTCGGCGGCTTTGGCCGTGGCACGGACGCTCAACACTCCGTGAGCGTTGAGCGAGCCGCTCATTAGGCGAATTCCCGCGTGCGCGGGGACCGGAATCGCCTCTCCGGTGAGCTGTGATGCATCGATTTCGGAGATCCCACTGAGGACAATCCCGTCGCACGGAACCATTTCGCCCGGACGCACGACAAAGACATCGCCAACGTTCAGCTCGCCGACGGGTACATCGACCAGACCGCGAGTCCCGCTGATGAGATGCGCTGTGCGGGGAGCGGCTTTCTCCAATTCCCGAACCGCAGCCGACGCCCGCCGCGCGGCGAATTTCTCCAGGGCTTCGCCGCCGGTTTGCATGAGCACGATCACGAGGCCAGCTAGCGGCTGACCGATAACGGCAGCGGTGACGATCGACAGGGAGGCCACGACGTCCGTCGCGAAGTTGCCACGGCGCGCGGCGAGGAGAGTGCGCCACACCACCGGAAAGCCCGCGCCGATGAGAGCGATCGTCCAGAGCCCGTGAGCTAAAAGCGGAAGGTTGAAA
>DASWBC010000341.1:0-7320 GCA_036390815.1 Gemmatimonadaceae bacterium | reverse complement strand
TGGCCTGTGCCGGTGTAGGGATCGCCGCTCGTGCACGAGTTCCACGCCCACTGCAGGGTGGTTCCGGCAGGTATGGATTTCGCCGCGGGCGAGAACGCATCGTTGGTGACTGAGATTCCTCCGACCGGCGGAGGAGTATTGACGCCGTTGTTTGATGGGCCGGCGGTACTTCCACCGCCTCCACCGCCGCACCCGCAAAGCGAAGCGACTGCCAGCATTACAAGAACACCCTTCATAGTGAAACGCCTCCCGACGCATTTGGTTTCTGGGGAGACGCTACCCACGTGCACAGGGCGCAACAAGCGCCTTGACCGCGCCTGACGGTGGACGACCGCAAATAGGCGGTGAGTGGGGGCGACCAGTCGCCCCGCGACCACTCACGCCGCGTCGTGTATGGTCTTGAGCTGGATGATCTTGAGGCGACGTGTCGACGCTGGAAGCTTGAGCACGACCGTCTCGCCGACGCTTCTTCCCACCAGCGTCTTGCCGATCGGCGACGACATGCTCACATGCCCCTCTTCGAACTCCACCGAGTCGCCGAAGACGAGGCTATAGCTCTCGCGCTCTCCGGTCTTCTCGTCCTGTACTACCACCTGCGAGCCGAGTCCGATCTTGTCGGACGGAATCTGTGACACGTCGATCTGCGACAGCTTGCTCAGCCGTTGGCGCAGCTGGCCGAGCCGAGCCTGCACGAACTGCTGTCGCTCGAGCGCAGCCTTGTACTCGCTGTTCTCGCGGAGATCGCCGAGCTCGACGGCTTTGCGAATCTCCTGCGGCAGCACGACGCTCAGCTCATGCTGGAGGCGTTGAGCCTCCTCTCCAAGTTTTATCTTGAGTTGTTCGATCATGCGACTCGAGCCTTCCAGAGGGTGCTGCGCCTTTACCGAAAAACGAGCGCCCGACCGCGATGAAAGGCCGGGCGCCCGCTAATCCAAGCTAGAGAGTCAGTCACCGGGAGGCAATCACCCGCCTATGGGAGGGAGGCCGACCGTCGCTATCGGTGCTGCGGAAGCTTCGAATCCGTGTGGTCGATGGCAGCTGGCTGGGACGAAGACTTCTCGTACTCGTGCCTCAGCTTCGACATCATCGCCTCCCGCCGGTCGAACAGTCTTTTCAACGGCCTCGGCTGGTGCCGCGCAAAAGCGTATGACGTGAGCAGCGGCAGCGCGACCGTCGAATCCAGGTAGCAGACCACCGCATCCGGAAGCCGGTCAGGATCGATCTTACCCCAGCTCACCGCTTCCGCCGGCGTCGCACCAGAGAGACCGCCCGTGTCCGGGCGTGCGTCCGTGATCTGGAGGAAAAAATCGTGTCCCTTTTCGTCGATTCCGAGAACCTCCTGGATCTGCGGCTCGGTCTGCAGCATGAAATTCTTGGGGCTGCCGCCACCAAGAATCATGACGCCGCTCTTCCCTCCACCGCGCTTCGCATCGAGAACGATCGAAGCCGTCTCGTTCACATCACGATTGGGATCCAGCAGCAGCTTGTTCCCGTCGAGCGCCAGCGCCGCGATGTTCATCCCGATCGAACTGTCGCCGGGCGACGACGTGTAGATCGGTACCGCGGCGGAGTACGCGGCCGAGAGCAAGGATTTCTGACCAATGCCAAGGGCTTTTTCCCGCTCACGAACGTACTTGCCGGCGAGGTTGTGAAACTCGGCGCTCGACATCGCTCGCTGGAATTCCTTTCCGGTGATGATCTTCCGGAAGAAAGCGTCGGTCGACAGGAGCACGTCGTAATCGAAGAAAATATCGTAGATCCGTACAACTCCTTCTTCGCGCAGCACGACGTCGGACTCCTGCGCGTTGCCGCGGTGCATCGCGAGCCCGAGCCCGAAATGAGTGTCGTGGTAGAGGTTCGCGCCGGTGGAGATGATCCAGTCGACGAATCCTCCTTCTATGAGCGGAATGAGGGCCGACATTCCCAGTCCGGCCGGAGTGAGCGCGCCGGTGATCGAGAGGCCGACGGTGACATCGGGCTCGAGCATCTTTCCGGTGAAGAGCTGGCAAGCCTCGCGAAGTCGGGCCGCGTTGTAGGCGAGGTACGTTCCGTCGATCAGCTCGGCGACTGTTTCCTTGCCATCGATGCGGCGAGGATCGATGCGCTGTCCCTTGAGAAAGCGGCTGGTCTCGTGCGCGGTGTGCTGGACTCCCTTTTTCTCCCGCTCTTCCGCCGCGAGCTTCTGCTGCGCTTTGGGTCCTGCCGCCGACGCCTTGCCGTGCCGCGATGACTTGAAGCCGCCGCGCTCTCGTCCCTCTCCGTTGCCCTTACTTCCTTTGGCCATCTGGTCCTTCCACGACTTCCTCGAATTGTTGTCCGCCGGTCTTGCCCAGCGACTTGTACGCAGAGATGATCGCATTTGCCGCTTCGGCCGGATCATCCGTCACGAGCATGAGGTCCAGGTCTCCATCCGAGATCTTGCCCTCGCTCAGGACTCGAGCCTGAAGCCACCGCAGCAGTCCCGCCCAGTAGTAGCGACCGAAGAGAATGACGGGAAACCTATAGATCTTCCCCGTCTGAATAAGTGTGAGCGCTTCGAACAGCTCGTCGAGCGTGCCGAAACCGCCCGGGAAGATGATGAACGCCACCGAGTACTTGATGAACATCGTCTTGCGGACGAAGAAATACTTGAAGTGGATCAGCGTGTCGACGTACGGGTTCGCCCCCTGCTCGAACGGCAGTTCGATGTTGCAGCCGATGGACCGGCCGCCACCCAGCCGTGCACCCTTGTTTCCGGCTTCCATGATGCCGGGTCCGGCGCCCGTGACGATGTCGAATCCCGCCACCGCCAGGAGGCGCGCAGTTTCCACCGCCGCATCGTAGTGGGGGTCGTCGGGCCCAATGCGTGCCGAACCGAAGATCGTAACCGCTTTCTCGACCGACGCGAGCGTGTCGAATCCATCGATGAACTCACCCATGATTCGCAGCACACGCCACGGGTCTGTTCTCGTGAAATCAGTGCGCGGCCCCGACTGCTGCAGGAGTTTTTCATCTTCGGTGACGGGCGAGGAGTCGCGAATGGCCTCGTCGACCGTCCGCGTCTTGACCGCGAGTTTTCCCGCGCCCTGCTGCGACGGTGGAGTTCTGCCCGCCTTGAGATGCCCTTCCTCTGTCCTCTGCTTGAGTCCCTCGAGCGCCTTTTGCTCGGCGGAGGCCATGACTTCGGGATTGAGCTTCTTGCCGCCGGCGGTGCGCGCCCGCGTTGACCGCGCGCCACCCGAATTCGTCGGGCGGTCGTTGGATTTATCTTTTCTGTTCTTCATCGTTGGCCGCTGACGCGGGCTTGGCGAACCGTCTTGAACCGACAGTGAAAGAGCCTGGCGAACCATCTTCAAACCAGCAGAGCCGGTCCTGTAGAACCATCTTCAGTCCAGCAGAGAACGGTCCTGTAGAACCATCTTCAATCCGGCAGAGAACGGTCCCCCGGGCTCTCTTCACAGGGAAACTAAAGTTGCGTGGGTCTGCACAAAGCCCGCCAGGTGATGGCGCGCAAGTCGTCATGATCATAGCGGATGGGGTGAGACCCGATGCGCTCGCTCGCTCCATCGACGGCGGTCATTCGCCGGCGCTCGCGGCACTCCGGGAAGAAGGACAGCTGTCCACGATCACGTCGGCGTTTCCTTCCGTCACGGGTCCGGCGTACGCGCCGTTCCTGATGGGAAGATATCCGGGGAGCATCGGACTCCCCGGGCTGCGCTGGTACGATCGGTCGCGACGCATCGCGAGATTGTCGGGACACGCTCGGAGTTACGTCGGGCCCGAGATGCGGTTCGTGGATCGCGACATCGACCGCGCGTCGCCGACCATCTTCGAGCTCGCCAAACCGAGCCTCGGCGCGTTGAGCGTGATCGGGCGGGGCCTTCGGCGCCGTGAGCGCATCGGTCAGAGTCCGGCGTTCGTCGCGCGTGCTGCGGCCACGCACTTTCGCGGCAACGTGCGCGGTTGGCTGGCGATCGACCGGCTGGTGGGAGAGGAGGCGAGCCTGCGCCTGCGCACGCAGCGAACGAGGTTCGCATTCATCGCTCTGACGGGCATAGACAAGACGTCACACGCCGAAGGCCAGGATGCGCAGATCGTCAGCGATGCGATGCGGATCGTGAATGACACCGTCGCGGAGATCCGTTCCGATGCGGAGCGCGACGGGCGGTGGAAGAAAATGAGCCTGTGGGTGGGAAGCGATCACGGACACTCGCCTGTGCGCGAGCACGAGGATCTCGTCGCGCTGTTCGCCGAGTGGGGATACAGTACGCTCGCCCACCCGTGGGCATTCAATACGTCTGCCGATATCGCCGTGATGGTGAGCGGCAACGCAATGGCGCACCTGTACCTGGACATCGATCAGAAGACTCGCCCGTGGTGGCCTGCACTCGCCGGCGGATGGAACGACCTGCCGGAGAGACTCCTCTCCCGCCAATCGATCGATCTCTTGATTCTCCCGACCAGCCCGGCCTCATGCGAGATTCGCGGCCGGAGCCGTGGGACCGCGACGCTTGCATGGAGCGAGTCAAGGTATTCCTACACGCCCGGGACCGGTGATCCGCTCGGAATCGGAGAGCAGAAATCCCTCAGCGACGACGAGGCGTACGATCGCACGTTCGACAGTGACTACCCCGATGCGATCGTGCAGATCGCGCATCTCGTCGCATCCCCGCGATGCGGCGACATCATTCTTTCAGCCGCGAGGGACTGGGATTACCGCGCCAGATACGAGCCGATTCCACACGTGTCGTCGCATGGAGCGCTGCACCGGGAGCACATGCTCGTGCCGCTGCTGTTGAACCGTCCGCCGGCAGGCAGGCCACGGCGCACAGTGGATGTAATGCCGAGCGCTCTTGCCGCGCTCGGCATCACGGCTCCGAAGACCCTGGACGGAATTTCTTTCTTCTAGACAGGGACTACTGGACGGTGAGCGTGCCGTTCATCCCCGGATGGATGGTGCAATGAAAGGCGTAGGTGCCGGCAGTGTTGAAGAGTCGCGTGTGCGTGCCAGTGGTGAAGGTGTCGTTGACACCCATGTCACCGGTCCCATCGCCCGCAAGTGCGGCGTTCCGCCCGGCGACATCGTTCCACGTAACGTTGTGCTGCTGACCGCTGTCGTTCTCCCATGTGACCGTCGTGCCGACCGCAACAGTCAGGCTTGTTGGCGAGAATGTGTTGCTGATGGTCATGCAGAAGGTGTTTGCTGCGCAGTTGCCTCCACCCCCGCCACCCCCGCCGCCTCCGCCTCCAGGTCCGGTCGATCCACCGCAGGAAGCCGCAGCGAGCACAAGAATCAGCGCACCAAACAAACCGGAAATCCTTCGCATCCTACCTCCTCGTCGAGTTCGATCCAGGTCGGAGCCGCAACCGGTTCCGTGACACCGTCCCCGGTGTCAGACATCGAAATAAGTTGGCCGTACTCGGGGAGGGCAAAGCCCGGTTAGGTCACGGTATGACACGGGCCCGTGGGGGACAGGCTATTACGGGCGAAGGTTTGTTGCGCTAGTCCTTCATTGCGCAGGTAAAGAGCCTCCAGTCGGATTCGGGAGCCGCGATCGCGGCGATGTAATGGGGGCGTGGCGCGAAAAGCTTGTGCGTGAGGCTCGGGCGTGGGTTGATGTGGTCCGATCCCGACCAGACGCCTTTCCCTTCCGCCTTGAGACGCGCTTCGCGCACGACCCACGACTTCAGAAACGCCGCATCTCGCTCGTCGGCCGACGTGTCGACGAGGGAGCGGAGCTCGTCGTCAGACATGAAACGCTGGGCCACGTCGAGCAGGCGTCTCACCGGCCGCTCGTGTTCCACGTCCACGCCAACGGGGCGATCCGGCGCAAACGCGAACAGGCCGAGATCGGCCGAGTGCGAGATGTTGAAGTGGATGTCGTCGCGATCGATGAGCGAAGGCTTTCCCGAAGTCCCGTAGCTGAAGCGCAGTTTTGCCGCGGACGTGCCCGTAAAGCCGGAGAGCAGAGTGCGCAGAATGCCGCGCGCGACCACGAACCGTCGCGCCGCGATCGGCGTCAGACTCTCGGCACGGGCCTTCTCCTCGGAGGGCAGCACGCGCGCGAGAGTGTCGTACCGCTCATCAGTCACGTCGAGCGACGCCACCCACACCTGCACTTCTTCCGTCATCAGCTCAAGGGATGTCAATGATCTCAATCTCCGCTTTCCCGTTCGCGACAGTCAGTCTTCCGACGCTTGGGGAAATGTTGAATCGCTTCGCGCCCGCAGCCCCGGGATTGACGAACAGTCTGCCATCGTGCTGCGTGATGAGCGGCCTGTGTGTGTGGCCATAGACCACGACATCAGCATCATACCGCACCGCCAGCTTCGCCGGCGTGGGACTCCCGACCTCGTGACCATGGCTGACGTGTACGCGCAATCCGCCAACCTCGAGGACGATCTCCTCGGCCAGCCCGGGCTCGCCTGGCGGGTCGGTGTTGCCGAGCACCGCCCTGACCGGCGCGATCAGGCGCAGCTCGTCAAGAATCGCGGAGCCACCCACATCGCCGGCGTGAAGGATCAGCTCCACTCCCGTCAGGGCGGCGTGAATGCCCGGGCGCATCAGCCCGTGCGTGTCTGAGATGAGGCCCAGCACATGTGCTTCGGAGTGTGGCATGACCCCTTCTATATATTACGAGGCACATGCCGTGGCTACGACTCGCGTTCCGATTGACGTTGCGGACGACCCGCCGTCCGCGACTTGCGCTCGATCTGATCCGGATCACCTGGCGATTCAGGTCAAACACCTGGTACCGTCACTTTCCCTTTCTTCCGCTGCCCGATCCCACGTATCTCCGCTGGCGTATGTACACCGCATATGGGGACTACGATGCCGTCCCTTCCGTCACTGACGTCGAGCGTTATGCCCGCTGGGCAAGTGTAAACGAGTGAGTGCCGCCATCGCTGAGGCATTGTCCCTCGAAAATCTGCTCAAGGCGCAAGCGTACGGGCTGGGATTCGATCTCGTCGGCCTAACCTCGCTCGGCCCGATGGAGACGGCTGACGCGTTCGATTCCTGGATCGACGGCGGATACGCGGGCGAGATGGATTATCTCCCGCGCGGCTCGACGAAGCGCCGCGACTCCAGTCTGCTCGTTCCCGGGGCCACGAGCGCGATCGTCGTTGGTTTGAATTACGGCGGTCGCGAGCCGACGGGAGCTGTCGCACGTTATGCCCGGGGAGACGACTACCACGACTTCATGACCGCGAGACTCGATGAGCTCCATCGCTGGCTCGAGCTGGAGACCTGCCGTCCGATCCGCGGAAAGGCTTACGTCGACACCGGCCCGATTCTCGAGCGCGATCTCGCGCGTCGAGCCGGGCTCGGGTGGTTCGGAA
>DASWBC010000340.1:0-4555 GCA_036390815.1 Gemmatimonadaceae bacterium | reverse complement strand
AACTACTCGCGCATGTGCCTACAGCCGTGCGGGCGTGATGTGGAGCGATGCGAGCGCGGGTCCGCAGACCGGTAAGAACGTTGCCGAAGATCTGCACCTCGCATTGGCAAAAGCCGGTGAGCGACCACCGTTTGTCATGGTGGGCCATTCACTCGGCGGCCCGTACATCATGATCTACACGAAATACTTCGGCTCAGACGTCGCGGGACTCGTCTTCGTGGACGCGTCACATCCTGAACAGGTCGAGAGGGTCAGGTCACTCACGCCGATGACACTCGCCGCGTCGACGAAACCGTTGAGAGTGGCAGCGTTTTTTAGTCGAGTTGGTCTCGTCCGGAAGTTCGCGGCGGCTGATAGCGCGCCGCCCCAGCCGATCAGTGCGGTAAAAGGCACCGCCGCTTATGCATCCACTTCTCTCCCTGCCATGCTGAAAGAGGTAGATGGCTTCGATCAAACGCTTGCCGAGGCAAGAACTTTCCATCAGCTCGGCGACCGGCCGCTGTTTGTTCTTACCGCTACTGCTCCCATGTCGAAGGCAGATCTTACCGAGATGAAAATGACGGCGGCACAGGGGCAGCAGTATCAGGCGCGCTGGCTCGAGATGCAGAACGACGAAGCCTCCTGGTCATCCTGCAGCCAACATCAATCGATTGATTCGGGTCACTACATCCAGTTCGAGCGGCCTCAGGTCGTCATCGCGGCAGTGCGATCTGTGATCGACAGTGTGCGAAGGGGCGGATGCCGTACGCGACAGTAGCCTCACGGGTAATACAAGGAGATGTCACCAATGGAAGGTCATTCCGGACACGAGCACGCGGGACACACGGCTCACGAGCATACAAGTCATGGGCACACGAATCACGACCATGAGAGGCCGAGCCACACGAAGCATCAGGGTCATGTGGCGCATGCGACACCCGCGGATCTCAAAGCAGCTTATGACCGCGCGTACGAGGAAGCGCGACCAGCGCCTGGTTGTGAGGTGGTTTCCGTCGAGCTCGCTGCTGGCGAATTTGATTGGGAATTCTCCCCTGGACGCCGCACGCGAGCGTGGGGATTCAACGGAACCATTCCCGGCCCCACGATCGAGGCGCGTGTCGGCGACGTCCTCGAGATTCGGCTGACGAACAACCTGAGTGAGCCAACCGCTATTCACTGGCACGGGTTGCGTGTGCCGGCAGCGATGGACGGGACCGACATGGTTCAGCGTCCGCTGGCGCCAGGCGAGACCTTTACCTATCGCTTCCTGGTTCCCGACGCCGGCACTTTCTGGTATCACCCACACGTCAACGAGACAATACAACTCGAGCGCGGGCTGTACGGTGCACTCATCGTTCGTGAGCGAGAGGAGTTGGTAACCGATGTCGAGCGAGTGCTCGTATTCGACGACGTCCAGCTCGATCGCCAGGGTCAAATCAAGCCGCCTGGGTGGTGGAGGGAATCGCACAACGGGCGGGTGGGCAGCACTCGGCTCGTCAACGGCAAGCGCGAGCCGGAAATTCCTGTATCGGCGGGGCAGGTAGAACGCTGGCGAATCGTGAACGCCGCGAGCGCGCGTTATATCCGACTCTCAATCGGTGGCCGCCCTTTCAAAATCCTCGGCACCGACGGGGGGCTCATCACAGCCCCGCATGAAACAAGCGAAGTGATCATCGCGCCGGCCGATCGCGTCGACATCGCGGTGGGGCCATTCGATGAAGGCGAAACGCTGGCTGTGGAATCGCTGAAGTACAACCGCGGCGCGTTCGAGATACCGAAGAGCGAACCATTCGCCACCGTGCGCGTCGGTCCAGCAGCTCCTTCACGCGCGAGGATTCCGGCCAGGCTTCGGCAAATCGATCCGTTGGTTACCGGTCCGGTCGAGCCGACTCGCGTAATCCAGCTTGGCTGGAAGCTGAGTCTGAAGCACGGCGTCGATTTCACCATCAACAAGGAGCTGCACCACCATGCGGAGAGCTGCACCGTTGGCGAGCTCCAGGTGTGGGACATCGTCAACGGCTCTCCGGTTGACCACCCATTTCATCTGCACGGCTTTTTCTTCCAGGTCGTCGAGATCAACGGAAAGCCACCCGCATTTCTTTCGTGGGAGGACACCGTGAATATTCCAGCGAGAGGGCGCGTCAGGATCGCATGGATACCCGACGATCGTCCCGGCGAGTGGATGTACCACTGCCACATCCTTGAGCATCACGCCGCGGGAATGATGGCCCACTTCGACGTTGTAAGGTGATCAGCGGAGTCGCGTAGAAGGGCACTAGCGGATCCGTGTCCCCCTACGCGTGCTGCGTCGCCAGAGGCGTATGTGATCGATCAGTGCGCGCAAAACGCGAGAAGCATGTCGACGTTGCGGATAGTACAGATAGTAACAACGGAATGCCCTCCCTTACCCGTTATCAACGGTCACTGTCTCTGTAACGCAGGATCGCTAACGAGTTAGTATCCCTCGCGCTGGCAAACGCGTCGAGCATCTTTCCAGCCATCGGAGGTCGAGCTGCTATGAATTCGCTGCGTAAGTACTCGTTGGCCGGTGGGATCTTCTATCTGCTCACCTTTGTGTCGATCCCCACCCTCGGTCTGTATCGTTCAGTGCGCGGACCGAACTTCGTCGTGGGCCCGGGCCCGGACACTCCAGTGATTCTGGGTGTCCTTCTAGAGATGATTGTCGCCCTCGCTAATATCGGAACCGCGGTAGCCTTATACCCGGTGGTCAGGCGACAGGGCGAGGCACGCGCGGTGGGCTTCGTCGCCTCACGCACACTGGAAGCCGCCACCATGTACGTCGGCATCGTCAGCCTCATGTCGATCGTGAGCTTGCGGCAGGCCGGCGTGGGAAGCGGCGCGCTGGTCACCGGCCAAGGCTTGGCCGCCCAGTATCAATGGACCTTTCTCTTCGCCCAGAGTTTTATACCAGCAGTGAACGGCGTGTTGCTGGGCTCCCTGCTGTACCAGGCGCGCCTGGTGCCTCGATGGATTCCTGTTCTGGCATTCATCGGAGCGCCTCTGCTTGTCGTAGCGTGGTTCGCCATTCTGGGCGGATTTATCAGAGTGATAAGCCCGGTCGCCGCGGTTGCGACGCTGCCAATCGCTATATGGGAGTTCTCGCTGGGGATATACCTGACGTTCTGGGGCTTCAAAGCCTCTCCGATCACTGCCGGCTTGTGACGCCAGTTAACCGAGTGTTCTTACTCCGCCGCCACCATCGCTGACGCGAGGGCAGTGTTGTCGTCGAGTTTCGGTTGGGATGGGAATGTCAGTCGGCGAGTGAATTCGCGGCGCAGCAGCAGCATGCTGAGCGCAAGCTGAACGAACACGGCGCCAACCGAGAGATACCATATCCAGTTCAGCTGAAACCCCGCCGTACGCGAAAGCAGGATGGCCGGCACCGCGACGAGCAGAATGCGCGTGCCGGAAGCCACCAGCGACGGAACCGTGTTTCCCATCGCCTGGAACATACTCGACGCAACGAAAATCAAACCGGATGCAACGAAGTTCCAGGACACGATGCGCAGATACTCTCGACCAACGGCCAGGACAGCGGGATCCTTTGAGAAGACGCCGATCAACGCGTTAGGCGCGATGAGGCAGACGATCACCAGCAGTACCATGACGGCCGACACCATGTACGCTGCATGGCGAAACGTGGCGACGACGCGTTCGCGGCTGCCGGCGCCGAAATTCTGTCCAGCGACCGGCGCAACTGAAAAACCGAGCGCGACAGCGGGCATGAACATGGCTTGAATCACCCGCTGTCCGATTCCAAAGCCTGCCTGCGCCGCCGCGCCAAACGGTCGCGCGATCGCGTAGACGACTACGAGGTACACACCCATCATCGCGAATTCGAAACCGGCAGGCAGTCCGATCGCCAGCATCTTCCGCCAGAGCGCGAATCGTGGCTTCTGATCGGCGCGTACCAATCGAAGGTATGAATCCTTCGGCACGAAGTACCCGGCGAACCATATGATGGCGACCACGATTGCGACGAGAGACGACATCGCCGCACCGGCAACGCCAAACGGATGTCCCGTCACCCACCCGAAGAGAAGAAAAGGTGCGAGTACCATGTTGATAATCACGGAGCCGGTGGAGACGATCATCCCGGCCTTGAAGTTTCCGACTGCCCGCAGAGCGGCGCCCGCGGCGACCATCAGGAACTGCAGCGCCATCGCCGGAATGAACCAGAGAAGGTATTGACCGGCAAGCGCGCCCGTCTCGGCGTCAGCGCTCATGACGCGACTGTACGGAAGTCGCACCAGCATTCCCACAATCAGAAAAACAATTCCTGTGACTACGGCCAGAACCTGCGCCTGATTGAACATCCGCTGCGCTTCTTCGTGGTTCTTTCGTCCGACCGCGTGCGACACGACGGTCGTCGTGCCGACGCCGAGCATCTGTGTCAGAGCGAGCACGATAAAGGTGAAGTTGCCTGCGATTCCAACGGCGGCGATAGCGTGTGTGCCGAGCCTGCCGACCCAATAGAGGTCGATGAGGAAATACAGCGTCTGGAAGATCATCGTCACGAGCATGAAGCTCGTGGTCTTCAACAGATGCCTGGTGA
>DASWBC010000339.1:0-6097 GCA_036390815.1 Gemmatimonadaceae bacterium | reverse complement strand
GTAATATACGCACGGTGGGGATGGCCTCGACGGAAATGCACCTCGGAACTGCAACTGAACGGGGTGGGGGGCGTCAGAGCACAGGTGCCAGTGTTTCAGGTCACTAACGCTACTGACGCCTCCCACCCCGTTCTTTGCAGTTTGCGGTTAGACACCGGCACGGCGAAACAAGCCGATCAGCGCCTCGTTCACCTCCTCCGGCGTCTCCTCCGTAATGATGTGCCCCGCATCGGAAATCGCACGCAGCACGATCTGGGGAAGGAGCCGAGTGAAGATCCCCATGCCATCGTCGGGCATCATGTGATCCCGGCTTCCCCACAGGGCGACGGCCGGAAGGTTGACCGCGTCGAGCTGCCGGTGAGCCGCCGCCTTCCAGTCGTAGCTGTGTAGCAGCTCGCGCATGGCGAGCGCGAATTCCGGAAACTGCGATGGGGCGAGGTATTCCTCGACATCGCGATTGGTATGTTGTCCGCGTTTTCCGTAAACCCGCGTCAACGCGAGCTTCACGACCACTCGCGGATTGATTTTGCGAATCATCGGGGTAAGCGTGGCGGGGGTGAAAAAGCGGTACAGCCCCATGAGGGGCACGCCCTTGAGTCCGACGGGAGAGAGCAGGCCGAGACATTGGGCCCGCTCCGGGTATCGCGACGCGAAATGGTAGATGAGGGATCCGCCAAGCGAATGGCCGGCGAGCGCGGGACGCTCGAGCTGCAGCGCGTCCAGGATGTCGCGCAGATGCTCCACCAGCGACTCGATCGTGTACTCTTCGCTCGCGACGGGTTTGTCGGACAAACCGTGTCCCTTGAGGTCCACAGCAATCGCGCGAAATCCCGCTTCGACCAACGCCGGGATGTTCCGGTGAAACGTATACACGCTGCAACCCCAGCCGTGAACGAATACGACTGCCGGCGCAGCCGGATCGCCCCGCTCGATCACCCGAACCTTCAACCCAGAGCGAAGACGCGGAAAACTCACGCGATACGCCGGTTCATCGGCGGGGAACATCTCGCCGGGAGTGAGACACCTCCGGCGGCCAGATCCGAGCATCAGATCAGATTAGCTCGATTTCTCGGCCGAGCAGTTTTCCGATTAGCCCGATTCGGAAGGTGACGTCGGCCCATTTCGATTCCGGAGTGGTACCGTCGTCGAGGGGGAAGGTGGACCACGCCCATTGATCGGTCGTCGTCGGCCTGTCCGTTCCCTTGTGAGGATGCCAAATACCCCCGCGGTCGCGATCGTCGATGAATCTCTCGTAGAGCTTCATCCAACCCTCGTTGCGGCGGAGGAAGTTGAGGCGCGCCATCGTCTCGAGCCACAGCAGCGCGAACGGGACATCCGCCTCGACGGCGTTTCGGTGCGGCAGGACGTCCCCCATGATCAGATGTGGCTGGGGCACCATTTTCTTTCCAAATAGCTGGATTGTCTCCTGACGCGGGAGGGGCTGCGTGATCCAGTCGTAGATGCGCTCGACGCCGCTGAAGTGCTCGTGGCGGAAGATCGGCATATGCGCGAGCATCGTCATGGTATAGATCGATGGCGGCGCGGATTCCGGCGCAAGCACGTGGGTATTGCCGACTCGCATCCACGGCTTCTCGCCAAGAGGTGAGTTGAGATACGAGACGGTGCGCTCCAGAATTCGACGTGCCGCGCCACGCAGGCGCGGATCGTTCTCGTATCCCATCTGGGCGAGGGTCGCGGCCGCGGCTTCACGGAAGATGCCGCGCGTGCGCCGAACGATATCGTCATCTCTCGCCTTGGTGCCGAGCTCGAATGTGAAGGCAGGATCGTTGTCCTCGGCGAGGAGTCGGAAAAGTATCCGGCGGGCGAGGACGAGGGGCGGCGACTCACGGTGCCAGCCGTACTCGGAAAGGCGACGCACCGCCGCAATCGTTCCGATGTTGGCGAAGTCGGTGGCGTGTCGCCCCGGAAGCGAAAGAACCGACTGATTCCACATTCCATCGCGGGACTGCGTAACGGCGAGCCTGATGGCGGGCCGGTGCGAATACGGAAGCCAATCGAAGTCGGGCGAAGCCGGGTCAGCGGTGCGTGCGACCTCGGTCATCGCCCGGTACTTGATGGGAGGCGATGCGTGCTCGAGCAGCCAACTCAAAGGAAAGGAGATTGGCTCCGGGACGGACGCTGTTATCGTTGGGGCTGGTTCGACGGCGGTACTGGGTGCAGTCACAGGCGGCGCTCGGCACGCTGAAAGGAGCAATACTCAAAGCCGGCGAGCTGGATGAGCCGCCGGCAGCGGGGAAGAATAGCACGATTTCGGTCCGGCGCCTAGGGGCGAGACGCTAAGTCGCTGGAGGAGAACAGGTTAGAGGCTGGGAACTGCAACAAAACGAGAGGGGGCTACAAGCTTTCAAGCCTATAGCTGCCAGCGTTACGACATCGGGACGTTTCAGGCGCGGATCGGAGCACTATCAATCGCAATATTCCTTCAGAGCACTCCAACCTTTTCTTGAACTATGGCGTATAACATCCGTGGCGCCAGTTCGGCGTCGAACACACATCTCCAGGAGAGAAGGATGAAGGCTATTCGCATCGCCACGCTGGCCGCTGCCCTCTGCGTTGGCATGACCTCAGTCGCAGCTGCCCAAGGCGCCCCACCTCAGGGTCAGGGCCAGGGCGAAGCGCGCCGTGGCGAGAGAAGCGGAATGCTGCTCAAGGACATCAACTTGACGGATGCTCAGAAGGATCAGGTCAAGACGATCCGCGAGAAGTATCTGCCGCAGCAGCTGGAGCTTCGCAAAGCGTCTCAGGCCACTGGTGCCCCGCCGGACGAGGCGACGCGCACCAAGATGATGGATCTCCAGAACAAGCAGGCCGCCGAGATCCGCGCGATCCTGACCGCCGATCAACAGGCGACGTTCGACAAGAATCTGGCGGAGATGAAGTCGCGCATGGAAAGTCGCCGCAACGGCAGCAGCTAAGCCCCACTACGACCGCGGCTCCAGGGCCGCGAGCGTGTAGTTGCTTTTCGGGTTCCAGAGGATCCAGCTCTGGAACCCGTTGTCGTATCCAGCCTTCATCTGGGCTCGAATCTGTGCCGCCTCGTAGCGGGGGGCACCGAGCGTGAAGTCCTGGTACCACGGGATGATGAGAGCGGCGTTGGGAATCGAATCACTGCGGGCAATCGCGTCCTTGAGCGCGTGATCGATGGTCTGATATGGATGCGCGTTGGGATTGCGAAGCTTGTAGGTGCCGCGCGCGAAGTGCGACGGGTAGATCATTGGCAGCACGACATCCACCTGGTCGACGAACATCTCCCACTGCTGGCCGATTCCCATGTCGGTGGTGTCGGTCGCGGTGAGTCCAAAGACATCGGCGGTGACCCGGATGTGTTGCGGCTTGAGCGCGTTGCGGACGAAGCCAAGCTGATCGCGAATGACCTGTGCCCGGGTGCGGCCGTTTGCCAGCGGATAAACGGTCTCGTTGATCAGGCGCTTCTCGTCGGGAAAGCGCACGTAGTCGAACTGGACTTCGCTGAAGCCGACATCGTAGGCCTCGCGCGCGAGGTCGGCGGCGTACTGCCAGACGACGCGCTGGTGCGGATCGAGCCACGGGTGGCCGTTCTTGTCGAGCCAGGGCTTGAGATCGGATTTTCGCTTGATCGCGAGATCCAGCTTCTTCTGTGCGAGGAGCGGATCCTTGGCGACGACGATGCGCGCGATCGGATAGATGCCGTGCGCCGTCATCGTGTCGAGAATGGCGCGTAGCTTCGGGCGCGACATCCAGTGGCCGTCAGCGGTGTCGGCGCCGATTTCGCGCGCCAGCGGGACCTTCGACCGATAGAGCACGAATCCGCGATCATCCTTAACATCGAGGACGAGGGCATTGATCTCGGTCGTCCTGGCGACCACGATCAGTCGATCGAGCTTGCTGCCGAGCGCCGCCCATCGATTCACATAGAGGCCGCGGAGGGTGTCGGGGGTCGGAACGTGAGCGACGGGCACGACTGAATCAGTTTTCACCATCGTGGACGCAGCGTTGATGCCGCCCGCTACCGGTGACAAGTCACCACTCTGGGCGCCCTTCTCTCCCCGGCAGGCGAGCGAAACCGAAAAGAGCGCGATCGTCCCTACCCGTGCCGTATTCATCTTCTTTTGATATCGTGGCGCGCGACGCGCCCGGGGTCAGAGCGCGTTGATCTCGGCGTTGGCGTCGGAGAGGTAACCCATCTCCCTCACCACGCTTTGGGCCTGCTGCGTGACCATTGTGAGGCCAGTCGGCTGGGCGTTGAGACCCCCGGTGCGGAACCGCACCAGCTCGAGCCGCATCGATCTGAGAAGCTGACGGCAGTTGTCCAGCTTCTCCTGGGCTTCCTTTTTCTTGCGGCCGATCTCCGCGATGGCGCGGCGCTGCCGCCGAAGCATAGCGAGACGGCGCACTCGTCCCTCGCTCGCGCTGTAGTCGAGCGGATTCGCCTGGGACTCGAGCATGGTTATCTCTCTCTCGACACCCTCGGGCGTCTCACGGCCGGCGCTGCGATCCATGTCGGAGAGCGTGAGCGCGAGCTGCTGCACCTTTCTGAACACGGCGTCAGCGGATGCCGGGACTTCCGGAATCTGCTCTCTTTCATCGGGCGGCATGTTCAGGAGCTGCCGATGGATCTCGCGATGATCGTTTTCCGCTTCACGAATGGCCGATCCATACCGCGAGTCCGCGAACGGCGCGGGCGATCCAGCGGGAATGGGACTGAGGCTCGTCGTCGGGCCACCAATTCTCGGGTAGGGCTGAAACGGCTGCATCGTTGGCAGAGGAGAGATCGGGGAGAACATTCCCTGCCCTCGCGACCGCGCCCGTGCGCGAACCTCAGCGCGCTTCTTGTCGTCGAACAGCGCGCGCGCATCGTCGATCGTCTCAGCGGCGACATCAAAGAGCAGCCGTTCGCGCGGCTGACGGAATACGTCGTGCCAATCGTAACCCGCGGCCCATAGCTTCGAGTACTTGAATGCGAGGGCCACGGTCCAAATGACCGTGAGCGCAATGAAGTCGTGATTCGAGAAGAGCGAGATCGGAACGAGAATAGCGTTTACGGCGAGATAGGGCGCCAGCTTGCGCCGGAACGATACGACCATCGGCGCGTTCCACTTGCTCAGCTCTTCCGGGCTCGGCTGGGAGGGCGTATACGGTGAGTGCGTCGGCGGCGTGTAGCGATCCCGCAGGGGCTCGGTGATTTCGCGCTCGCGCGTATTGGCCCGCGTTCCCGCAGTGGATGCGGCAGACGAAGCACGAGTCGCGAGGGTAGGCATCGAGCCGCCATCCAGAGCGACCGCGAAGGCGGCGGCATTCGGGAAGCGATCGGCCGGATCCTTCTCCAGGCACATCATCACGGCGCGCGAGAGGTCCTGGGGTAGGTCGGGCCACCGCTCGTCCACGGGGATCGGCTTCTCAGAGAGATGCTTCACCAGCATGGAAGGCGTGTTGTTGGCGACGAACGGTGGCTGCCCGCACAGCATCTGGTAGCCGACCACGCCGAGTGAGTAGAGATCGCTGCGTCCATCGATGGCGCTATCGCCGGCGGACTGCTCGGGCGACATGTATGCGGGCGTTCCGATCGCCATTCCCGTCGCGGTGAGCCGCGAGTCGCCGCTATCGGTGAGGGCGCGCGCGATGCCGAAGTCCGTCACCATGGCGCGACCCGTCTCTTCATCGATGATGATGTTGTCCGGCTTGATATCGCGGTGGATGACGTTGCGGTTGTGCGCGTATGAGAGCGCATCGGCGACTTCGCGCAGAATACGTCGCACTTCCACCGGCGCTATGGGACCGTGCTGCTGGAGGCGCTGGCCGAGGTTGTCGCCCTTGATATACGACATGACGAAGTAGACGAGATTGTCCTTCTCTTCGACGGTATAGATCGGAACGATGTTCGGGTGATTGAGCTGCGCGGCGGTCTCCGCCTCGCGTAGGAATCGCTGGCGGATGTCGGCGCGGAAACTCAGCTCCGGTGGCAGGACCTTGATCGCGATCTCGCGCTTGAGACGTCTGTCCCGGGCGCAATACACGATACCCATACCGCCGCGACCGACCTCGCTCTCTAGCTCATAGTTTGCAGAGAGGACCTGAGCCACATGTGTACCGAGTTCGT
>DASWBC010000338.1:0-9492 GCA_036390815.1 Gemmatimonadaceae bacterium | reverse complement strand
AGGCATGGGTCTCGAAGGAGCGGCCGCGCTCAGGCATTTCGTCGAGCGAGGCGGATTGCTGCTGACGACGGGCAACTCGAGTACGCTCCCGATTACGCTCGGCTTCAATGGCACGGTAAGCCTGTTGACCACGACGCGTCTCAATGCGCGCGGGTCGGTGATTCGTGTGCAGCCGGCGCCGGGCGCCGCCTTGAGTCCCGTATTGTATGGCTACGAGAGCGCGAGCTTCCCGATCTACTTCAGCCAGGCGCCGATCTTCAACGTAACGCCGAAGGATACGGTTCTGGCCGAGGGCCGCGACCCGGCGTTTGCTCAGCAGCAGGAGCGGATGAGAGCGCACGTCATTCTGAGGTTTCACGACAAGGCTGACTCGCTGCTCGTGTCGGGACTTCTCGTCGCGGGAGATGAGCTCGCGGGCAAGGCCGCGGTCGTTGATGCACCCGTCGGCTCAGGTCACGTGGTGCTGTTCGGGATCAGGCCGCTCTGGAGATGGGAATCGCAGGGGAGCTTCGCGCTGGCGTTGAACGCGATCGCGAATTGGGACCATCTCGCGTTCTAGAATCAGAAGGAAATGAATAGCCTTGTCGAATTTGGCAGGGCGTGGCTTGCACTGGGGATCGCCGTTGGCTTGCACGTGATCGATGAGGCAGCGCACCATTTTCTGGACTGGTACAATCCGATTGCGAGGCGGATCCGGGGCAAGCTCTTCGGATTGCTATTCCCACCGGTCTTCACGTTTTGGCCTTGGTTTCTCGCGCTGTGGGCAGCCGTCGCCGCTTTTCTTTTCCTGACTCCCCTGGCCTATCAGGGCCGCGGCTGGCTGGTGCCTGTCGCGATTGCGGTTTCCTTGATCAACATTTTCAACGGTCTTCTCCATCTTGTCGCAACCGTAGTACTGAGGCGACGTGTTCCAGGGGTTTTGAGCGCGCCCTTTCTGCTGGTAGCGTCAGCCTGGCTGCTTTACGCGGCGACCCATCTCTCCACGCGTCACAGCTGATCAGACTCTCGAGGAGGAGCGCCCCCGATTCGAGAGCAGGAGGTCAGCCGGCTCAACCCTGTTCAGTTAACCAGCGTCCAAGAACTGACCATCCCTTGGAGCCCGGCTTGATGCGACGTCTGCACGCTATTTCTACTTTCGCTTTCCTCTTCGCCCTGGCCGCCTGTGCGGCAATCCACTCGCCTTCGAAGGCACCGTTGACACCAGCACAGGTTGATGTCCACCTCGAATCTGACGAAGCCGACGCAGCCCTTGCAATTCTCGATAAGCGCGTCCACGGCGAGATCCCGACGACCGCAAACTGGCAACGATTGTTCTCATCGAAAGGCTATCAGCATCTGCAAGAACGCGAGGCCAGCCTGGGGCGCGCGTTCACTGACTCGGCGTTTACTGCGTTTCTGATGTCGGACACGTTGCTGCCGCGCACTTCCCTCCTCGATCGCGCGCTTCCACCTCTCGAGCGCCTGGATGTCTCCGCCGCGGCGAGCCGGTCTCTGCAATACCTGCCGGCTGGTACGCCCATCAGGGCGCGGCTCTACCTCGAGATCAAGCCAATCACCAATAGCTTCGTGTTTATCGGACGAGATTCCACGCCGTCGATATTTCTTTACGTAGACCCTCACCAATCTCCTGCGCAGCTGGAGAACACGATTGCGCACGAGCTGCATCACATTGGCTTGAACAGCGCCTGTCCCGACCGGCCATTCGCGCGCGCCACGCCGGCGCAACGCATGCTGCTGCGCTTCCTCGGCGCTTTCGGCGAGGGTCAAGCCATGCTCGCGGCTGCGGGATCACCCTTCATCCACCCGCATGCTACCGACGACGACACCATCCAAGCGCGCTGGGACCGCGACGTCGCAAACGCATCCGCGGACATCGACGAGTTGTCACGCTTCTTCGTGTCAGTTCTCGACGGTCGCGTCACCAGCGCCGATTCTGTGCGGAACCAGGCGTTCCAATATTTTGGCGTGCAGGGCCCCTGGTACACCGTCGGCTGGCTCATGGCATCAACTATTGAGCGCGAGCTCGGTCGCGATGTGCTGATTCGCTCGCTATGCGAGCCGACACGCTTCATTTCTCTCTACAACGACGCGGCGAAACGAGCGAATGCGCGGGGTGGAGCGCTCCCAACCTGGAACGCCGAGTTGGTCAACAGGCTCGGCTCGCTTGGCAGTGACGGACCCCAAAAGGAATAAACGGAGCCGCGGTCAAGTCTGACATTGCACGACCCAACGTGCATGGAGACTTGATCGATGTTCAACCAACCCGGCCTTTTACACGCGCTGCTCCTCGCGCTTGTTGTCAGCGCCCTATATGCGCTGCGCAAGCGCCTTCCTGGCACGCAACTCGGCCGCGGCCGAGATCAGTTCGAATCGGCGCACGGGCGGCGACGACGACGTCAGCTGATCGCGCTCGAATGCACGGAACTCGCGCTTGCCGGCGTATTTTTTCTCGTTGGTGGCGCGAAATTGATCGGCCGCCACGATATGGTCGAGCTATTTCGCAGTATCGGGGTCGGGCAATGGCTTCGATACGTGACGGGCATATTTGAAGTCGTTGGTGCCGCGTTCATGGTAGTTCCGCTCGCCTCGGGCGCCTCGTCGGTCGCGCTCGGCACCGTCATGATTGCGGCCACGCTCATCGAGCTGTTCGTGTTGCGACGGCCCCCCATCGCGGCCATGGCCTGCCTCAGTGCTCACACTTACGTCGCCTGGAGTCGCCTGCTACACCGGTCTGAGAGTGCGCAGGCTCTCACTCCGTCGGCGATGGGGCCGATGCCAGCAGATGCGCCAACGATGGAGGCGACGCCAGCGGATCTGCCAACGATGGAGCCGGCGCCAGCGGGCCAGAACGAAGCATGGAATAAACCGCGGACCATCGAGGTCTATATAGACAACCACTTACCTCGAGACGCTCCGCAAATGCCGCACATACACGACTCCCCCGCACTGTCCGGAAACCATCAGCCCGGCATATCCGATCCTTCGGACACTCATTCCCAGGACGATGCTCTTGATGCAGACGGCCTGGATCGCCGCAACTTCCTGAGCTGCATGGCCTGGGTCGGGACAGGCCTGGTATGGACGCTGAGCGGCGGCGTCCCGAGCTCGTCACGTCTCGGTGCCCAAACGCCGAAGAAGGGCGAGCTCTTCTTCATGCAGATAAGCGACAGCCACATCGGCTTCGACAAAGCCGCGAACAATGATGTGACCGCGACGCTTCGCTCGGCCATCGGAAAGATCAACGCGCTGCCCGTGCAGCCGGCTTTCCTGCTACACACGGGAGACATCACGCAGCTGTCCAAGCCTTCCGAGTTTGACACGGCCGATCAGGTTTTGAGGGAAGCTCGCACCGGGAAAACCTTCTACGTTCCGGGAGAACATGATGTAGGCGTAGATGGCGGTGCGAGCTACCTCGAGCGCTACGGCAAAGGAACGCAAAGGGGACGGGTCGGAGGCGGCTGGTACAGCTTCGACCACAGTGGAGTCCATTTCATGGGACTCGTGAACGTTCTCAACCTCAAAGCGGGCGGTCTGGGGTCACTCGGAGCGGAGCAGCTCGACTGGATCCAGCGCGACGTGAAGGGTTTGTCGAGCAGCACCCCAATAGTCGTATTCGCGCACGTACCGCTCTGGAGCGTGTACCCGGCGTGGGGCTGGGGTACAGATGATGGGGCGCAGGCACTGAGCTACCTCAAGCGGTTCGGCTCGGTGACCGTGCTCAACGGTCACATCCACCAGACAATGCAGAAAGTGGAAGGCAATGTCTCTTTTCACACCGCGCTCTCCACTGCCTTTCCGCAGCCTCGGCCGGGAACCGCGCCGTCGCCTGGCCCAATGGTTGTGCCGGCCGGTCAGCTGCGGGACGTGCTTGGCGTGCGTGAGGTTCACTATCTCCCGTCGAACCGGCACCTGGCGGTCGTGGATCACACGCTTTCGGGAAATTCCCCCGATGCGGCATTCGCCGCGGGAGAAGCCGCCGCACGAGCGCACGCCTCTTCTGGGGCCGCGGCCGGCGGCGCTGCGGTCGCCGCACCCTCAGCACCCGGGGATGTGAACATTGACAACTTTGCGTTCAGTCCGAAAACTGTGACGGTGTCGGCTGGCTCCAAGGTGACGTGGCGAAACCGAGACGACGTCCCGCACAGAATTCAGAGCACGAACAACAAGTTCGCCCCATCCCCGGTGCTGGACACAAAGGGTGTCTATTCGATTGATTTGAAGGAGGGCGGAGAGTATCCCTATTTCTGCTCGATTCATCCCATGATGCAGGGGAAGATCGTGGTGACTCGATGATGGTGAGAAGGAGCTGACGTTGGTGCGCCACGCCGACGGGGCGACGGAGGTGAAGAAACCGGAGTCTCCGCAAGCGGGGAGGTTCGAGCGTGTCGTGCTCCCGCATCTCGGTGCTGCGTTTACGCTGGCGATGTATCTCACCAGGAACACCGCCGATGCGGAGGACGCCGTTCAGGAAGCCGTTCTGCGCGCGGTCCGCTATTTCCCTACCCTGCGCGACGACGACGCCCGGGCGTGGTTTCTGACCATCGTGCGTCGAGTGTGCTTTACCGCATACGGTACCGATCGTCGGGGAGCAGATGTGATTTCGATTGATGCGCCCGGACTACAATTGGTCGATGATCGCGAACAGCCCGACGCCGCCACTTCACGGCTTCAGGTTCAGCAACGCGTACGCGACGCGATCGATCAGCTTCCGCCGCTGCTGCGCGAAGCGATCGTGTTGAGGGAGCTTCAGGATTTTTCGTACACGGAGATTGCTACCGTGACGCAGGTGCCCGTTGGGACCGTCATGTCGCGCTTGTCGAGAGCCCGGTCACGACTTGCCGGGTTGCTGCAGGATGTCGTCGACTTCGGAGATGTCGCATGAGCGAACTTCCAGACCTTCATAAAGCTATGGCAGAAGCACTTCCGGTTTATGAGGCGCCAGCATCGCTTCAGGCGTGGGCACGAGAGGAAGCGAGGAGAGCGGACCAGGAGTCCGTGCGGCCGGGCGAATCACCGATGGCGCAATCGAGGTCTCGTGTTTGGCGATTCTCCGATTGGCGCATCGCGGCGGGCTTCCTGTTTGCGGCAGTTGTCGGTTGGGGTGCGGCGTCGTTGCGGCCGATCGGTGGTCTTACTCCCTCTACGAGCGCAACGACGAATCAGCTGGTCGACGCGCACGTTCGTTCTCTCCTGCCCAACCATCTTCTCGACGTAGTTTCGACGGACAGGCACACGGTGAAGCCGTGGTTCGCGGGCAAGACGGACATCGCACCGCCGGTGGTCGATCTCACCGACAAGGGATTTCCGCTGCTCGGCGGAAGACTCGATTACGTCGACGGTCACTCTGCCGCGGTGCTCATCTACGGCCGTCGCCTGCACACCATCAACGTGTTCGTCTGGCGTACTGGTACTGCGGAGCCGCGCGACGGATCGTTCGCGGTGAGGGGCCACAGCCTGCTTCACTGGACCAATGGCGGACTGAGTTATTGGGCTGTCTCGGATGCGGCCCCGCCCGAGCTCGAAGCATTTCGCGACGCCTACATGCAGTAGGTCCGCCCGGCCGCGGCCCGGACACCAAAGCGATTAGTGTCATTCACTCGACGATGATTGTCATTGCAGTCCGCGCCGAGCAGAAAGGCGTTTAACGAGCTGAACTCTATGGAAATGCCATGTGCAGTGGCGTAGACTGAAGTAGAGTAAACTCGTTTCCGGAGGTGCTCATGCGCCTGTTGATGTCCGTGACGTCCCTGCTGTTGTTGGCACTAGCCGCGAATGGTTGTTCGGACTCGAGCGGCCCACAGTCGACCGAAACACAGTGGGTTGTCGGCGAATGGTCAGCGTTCACCTCGCCTCCTGACAAGTTTCTTGGGATGTCGCTCGTGCTACACGGGACGACCGTAACCGGGCCAGGAAACTGGTGCGACAATCTTGTTTGCGGAACGACGAGCGTGACAGGTACGGTGGCGGGAAACACGGTTCACATGGTGACAACTTTCGACACCGGTCAAATCGAAACATTCGACGGAACCCTCGAATCAACAAACACCATTGTGGGCTCCGAGACAGAAGTATCGGCCGGCGGGCAGACTCAACTCCCGGTCGCCCAGACCTTTCAGCGGATAATGGTCGATCCTGTCTGAAAGCAGGAGGAGCCAGAGGCAAAGAGTCTCTGGCTCCCTGATATGGCGCGGCCCTGGGGGATCGCTACAGTATTATTCCTCTAGATCAACCCGCTGGTCCCGACGGCAGACCAATCGCATATGACCCGCGCCGAAATAACCACTCCTGAAATCATCCCGGACGAGAGCGTAGTCGAGCTCTCCCTCCGCCCCCAGCGCCTGTCCGAGTTCATCGGACAGGATCGCGTGAAGGAATCGCTGCGCATCTATATAGACGCCGCGCTCGCGCGCCGTGAGCCGCTCGACCACACGCTTTTCTTCGGCCCACCCGGCCTCGGCAAGACCACTCTTGCCGAGCTCATTGCGCGCGAGCTCGGCGTCAATATTCGCAACACGTCGGGGCCGGCGCTCGAGAAACCGGGCGACCTCGTCGGCACGCTCACCAATCTGCGTGAAGGCGACATCCTCTTCATCGATGAGATCCATCGGCTGAGGCCAATCATCGAAGAATTCCTCTATCCGGCGATGGAGGACTACCGCATCGACATCCGCCTCTCAGAAGGACCCAAGGCGCAGACGATCGTCATGCCAATCGAGAAGTTCACGCTGATCGGCGCCACCACCCGGCTCGGCATGCTCACGCCACCAATGCGCGCGCGCTTCGGGATCGAGCTGCGGCTCAACTTCTATCCGCCCGCGGACCTCGAGCAGATCGTTCATCGGACTGCCGAGGTGATGCAGGTGGAGATAGACGAGGACGGGGCGAGGGAGATCGCCAAGAGATCGCGCGGAACTCCGCGCGTCGCGAATAGACTCTTGCGCCGCATTCGCGACTTCGCGCAGGTGCGGGCCGGCGGCAGCATCGACCGTAAGGTCGCGGCTGATGCGCTTCAGCTGCTGGAAGTCGATCAGTTCGGGCTCGACGACATGGATTCGCGGATTCTCAAGGCGATCATCGAGAAGTTCGACGGCGGCCCGGTCGGTGTCGGCACGATCGCCGCGGCCGTCGGCGAGGATGTTGGCACGCTCGAGGAGGTCTACGAGCCGTTTCTCGTACAGAATGGGTTCCTCCAGCGCACTCCGCGCGGTCGCGTTGCAACCGCGCAGGCGTACAGGCACTTCGGCTTCAATCCGCCGGCGACCAACGGTGGCGTGCAGCAGCCGACGCTGTTCTAGCGTGGCGCCTATGCATTCGTCGCACGTGCCGAAGAGCAAAAGCGCCCTGGCGGTCGCGCTCGCGCTGGTGTGCGCGGCGGCGCTCGCTGGCGCGCACGAGACGTGGATCCTTCCCTCGACAATGCGCGTCGCTACTGGACATCCAGTCACACTCAGCCTCACGAGCGGGATGGCGTTTCCCGCGGACGATTTCGCGATTGATCCGAAGCGCGTCGCGCTCGCGGAGATCCGGCTGAACGGAAAGCTCGAGCAGTTGCGCGGCGGGCGGAGCCGGCCCACCGCCCTTCGATTCACTTGGATACCGCGCGTGCCCGGCGTCGCGACGATCGCCGTCGAGCTCGCACCCAAGACGCTGGTGCTCCAACCAAAGCTGATCGAGGAGTACTTCCAGGAGATTCACGCGGGCGCGTCCATCCGCGCGCAGTGGGACAGCATCCCCAAGCCCAAGCAGTGGCGCGAGAGCTACATCAAGCATGCGACGAGCTTCGTGCGCGTCGGCGCGCCGACGGGAGATTCGAGCTGGGCGTCGCCGCTCGGACTCGGGCTGGAGATAGTTCCGGAGCGCGATCCCACGGTTCTTGTCGCGGGTGATGTGCTCCCGGTGCGAGTGCTGCGCCACGGCGCGCCGCTCTCCGGGTTTGCGGTTGGCGCTCGGCGCGAAGGTCAGTCGACCGAATCGTTCGTCACGACCGATCCGACGGGCCGAGTGTCCGTCCCGCTCCCGGGGGCGGGACGGTGGCTTCTGTTCGGGACCGATCTCCGGCGCGCAAAGGAGCCCGGGCTCGAATGGCGGAGTGATTTCGTTACCGCGACGATAGGCGTGCGCGCAAAGCGATGAGCGCTTCTCCTACTCGACAACCCCGATCAGGATCGTAGCGGCGAGCTCCAGTGGGCCGTTCCCACGACCCCGCTTGAACAGCCAGGCATATTGAGACGAGCTCCATCCCTGCGGACCTATGGAGTGCGAGTCGACGAGAATCGTCCATACGTCGCCCCGCACCGACACGCGTCGTCCCCGGGTGTCTCGGGCATTCTTGAGACCTTCTGGTTGTCCGTGTATGGGGAGACCGACCGTCAGATAGTACTCGGATGTCCGCGGGCAGCCGGCGTGCACGTCCGCGCGTTTCGAGCGCGCTGAAGTTGATCCGCGCGGTGGGGGTGGCAACGGCACACCAACGCCTGCGCACTGGGGATACGAGACAGGACCTCCCGCCCGTACTCCGGCCATTTTCAGAATTTCTTTTCGATTGTCAATCAGCCGGTCCATTGCCGATTCGCCTGCCCGCGCAAAACTGAGGGTCGGGTCGATTCCCTGCACCCCGGAGAAGACTTCCGGATACCCTGATGGTGTTCCGTAAGGACGCGCGTCGTATCGGAAACGCTCGAGATGATTCGGATAGTCGTCATCGCCTCCCGCGAGCTGGGCCTGCACGACCGCCGCGAACAGCTCTGAATCGGCGCGTATCAGTGTGAGCTCCTCTTCGGGGGTGGCCGTTCGGGGAGCCCGGGGATCCTCCTGCACGGGCCGCGATTTCGTGGAGAGCGATCGGCACGCCGCGACCGCGAGGAGGCAGGAGATCCACGCAATGGCGGTGAAGGTCGGACGTCTAAGATTTGGCATTTCGCAGCAGCCGATGCACAAAAGAGGCCTTTAGAACTCGCTTCGCCGGGCGCCTGGCTCCGGGCAGCGGTTCACTTCACGCCACACCGCGCGCTGGCCGGCGTGCGAATCCGCAACGATCCAGTGCTCGCCATACACCGATGCATAACAGATTTCGATCGCTGCCCGTGCCAGACGCGTCTGGATGTCTGGCGGCAGAGATTTGGTGGGCAACTCGAACCAGTCCACAGTCTCTCCGGCGCGGATGACGCGGTCACCCACAGAGCTGTTGTTGTATTCCTGAGCGGGAGCACCGAGCAGAGCGTTGAATACTTCCGGCCAGGAGATTGTGGGCCGACCGTCCACAGAGACGAGGACGGATTGCACGATCGCCGGTCCGACGCCCGAATTGCTCACCTGCATGCCGGAGGTCTTGGGTGTGAAGGTGATCCCGAGCTCGAGGTGTGGCCACATCGAGGCGCGGTCATGCTCGCGTTGCAGCACGGCCTCGTAGGACCCGATAACGAGCGCCCCCACGCTGGCGAGAACCGCCGCGATGGTTATGACCCATTGCGGCTCACGCCAAAAAGCGCCGCG
>DASWBC010000337.1:0-5729 GCA_036390815.1 Gemmatimonadaceae bacterium | reverse complement strand
CGCGATCACGACGCGGATCGGGATTACTCGGTCGGCCGACTGGCCACTACGCTGGACTGTAAGAGGGAATTCGTTCGTGTCGGGTAAGGGGCAGTAAAAGAGAACGGCCCCCGAGGGGGCCGTTCGTTCAATCGCCAGTTGCGCCAAGAGCTGCTATTACTGGTCGATGGAGCTTCCGAAGTTGTAACGGACACCGAACTCGAAGAACGAAAGCGCGCTCCTGAACAGGAACGTGCTGCTGCTGGGGAGGATCGTTTCCTGCGCGAAGATCGCCGCGCGTTTGGTCTGGATCTGAACGCCCGCCAATCCCATGACCGCGCTGCGGCTCCGTTCGCGGTCGACTTCGTCGAAAAATGAGTTGGTCGGGAACGTGTTCGCGCTGTCTACGAAGATCCGCGCATCACCGAGCACGGCGAGAGTGAAGCCGAGACCGGCGTAAGGAGTGATTCCGCCGAAGTGCTTGGGGAACGCGACACCCGCGAGTGTTATGCGTCGCAGGTCGTTCACCCGGATCGTGCGCTGACCGGTGCTGGAGGTCGGATCCCCGAACTCGAGGTCGCGCTCGAAAACGGACTGGTTACCCGATACGTAAAGGCCGCCCTTCGTCCTCGTGATGAGCCAATCGATACCGAGATCGACCGTCGACGTGTTGCCATGGCCCGGCACGGAGAAGGTATTGATTCCGGTCTTAAATCCCCAGAACCACGAGTTGTCAAAGTTCCGCATCTGCGCGCTGGCGCTGGACGAAACGACAACCGCGGCGACCAGCGCAACGGCAACTGCTTTGAGCTTCTGCATTAAGGCGTCCTCTAGATTATGCCTAGCTTCGTCCCAACGGTCTTGAAGGCCGAAATGGCCTGGTCCAGATCGTCGCGTGAATGGGCAGCACTGAGCTGACAGCGCACACGCGCCTGCCCCTGGGGAACGACTGGAAAGCCGAACCCTGTCACAAAGACGCCTTCATCCAGCAACATGTCACTCATTTTGATGGCTGTCGCCGTCTCCCCGACGATTATAGGGACGATCGGGGTCTCTCCCGGTAATGGCTTGAACCCCGCCTCGGAAATCGCGCCGCGAAAATAGCGCGTGTTGTCGTGCAGCTTTTTCACCAGCTCGGGATGGTGCTCCAGCTGCCTGATCGCCCCGAGCGAGCTGGCCGCCACCGTGGGCGGCAGCGCGTTGGAGAAGAGTTGAGGGCGTGATCGCTGGGTGAGCATGTCGCACAGCGACGCTGGTCCCGCCACGAATCCGCCCGCCGCGCCACCCAGCGCCTTGCCGAGCGTCGACGTGATGATGTCGACCTCACCCAGCACGCCGAAGTGTTCCGGCGTGCCCCGTCCATTTGCTCCGAGGACGCCCGTCCCGTGCGAATCGTCAACCGCCACGATCGCGTCGTAGTCCTCCGCCAGCTGGAGAATCTCAGGAAGCTTCGCCATGCTCCCTTCCATGGAGAACACGCCGTCCGTCCAGATGATGCGCCGGCGCGCGCTCTTCGCGCCCTCGAGCTTCGACTTCAGGTCGTCGAGGTCGGAATGCTGATACACGGCGGTCGCGCACTTGGTGATTGCCTTGGCGAGCCTGATCGAGTCTATGATCGACGCATGGTTGAGCGCGTCCGACACCACGAAGTCGTTCTGCTCGACGATCGTCGCCGTCAGTCCCTCGTTCGCATTCCAGGCCGAGACGTAGCTGAGCGACGCCTCGGTGCCGACGAGATCGGCGATCGCGCGCTCCAGATCGCGGTGAATCGCGAACGTACCGCAGATGAATCGGACACTCCCCGTTCCGGCCCCGAATTTCTTCAATCCATCGATTCCCGCCGCCACCACCGCCGGATCGTTGGACAGGCCGAGGTAGTTGTTCGACGAAAGAATCACGACGTCGCCGCGGCCTTCCATCTCGACGCGCGCGCCCTGCGGTGACGCCAGATAGTTCAGCCGCTTGTAGACGCGCTCCTGCTTGAGCTTTTCGATTGCGGCCTTGAGCTCGGACTCGAAGTTCTTGTTCAACGCCACAGCATCCTCACGTGTGATGCGAAAGTTGTTTTCTCAGGCGACTTCGAAGATGACTTTGCCGGCGTCGCCGGATTTGATCGCGGCGATCGCCGCGTCCGCCTCCGCGAGCGGGACGCGATGCGTGATGACCGGGGTTGGATCGAACTCTCCCGATTTGAGAAAGCGCGTCATCTGGTGCCACGTTTCGTACATCCGCCGGCCGACGACTCCGTATATCGTGAGACCCTTGAAGATCACTTCCGCCGCCAGATCGAAGTCAACCTTCTTCGACGGAATCCCCAGCATCTGCACGCGTCCGCCTACCCGCACGAGCGCGAATGCCTGATGAATCGCTGCCGGCACTCCCGACATCTCGAGCACCACGTCGGCGCCCAGCCCATCCGTTGCCGCCTTCACGATCTTTTCGGCAGCCTCGGGATGCACGGCGTCGTTCGCGCCCATGTTCTTCGCCAGCGCCAGCCTCGTGTCGTTGACGTCGGTCGCGATGATCCGGGATGCGCCCGCCGCCCTGCAGATGCCGACCGCGAAGATTCCGATCGGGCCGCAGCCGGTGACGAGCACCACCGCTCCGGGAATCTCGGCCGTAAGAACGGTGTGGAACGCATTCCCCATTGGGTCGTGGATTCCCCCGACGTCGTAGGAGATCTCGTCGGCCAGATGCCACACGTTCGTCGCAGGCATCGAGATGTACTCGGCAAAGCAGCCGTCGCGATCGACGCCGATGATCCTGGTGAACGGACAGACGTGAGAGTTCCCGGTTCTGCACAGCAGGCAGCGGCCGTCGACGATGTGTCCCTCCGCCGTGACGCGGTCTCCTTCCTTCACGTCGGTGACCAGGCGGCCGACCTGGACCACATCGCCCGCGAACTCGTGTCCGACGACGAACGGCGGCTTGCACCGTCCCTTCGCCCACGCGTCCCAATCGTAGATGTGCACGTCGGTGCCGCAAACTCCCGCGCGTCGCACGCGAATGAGAACTTCGTCCTCACGGATCCTGGGCTCCGCGACATCCTTGAGCTTGAAACCTGGAGAGGCGGATTCCTTTACCAGCGCTTTCACGAGCAACTACTCCGTTGAGAGTCGGGAAGTTTTCTTTGCACGCGGAAAGTCAAACCTGCTTGCTGAGTGCCGCTTTTGGAAGTGATGGCGCGATGGAGGAAATCGGCGGTTGAACGGATTGCACGCACATCTCTTGCATTCTATATTCGCGACGAGTTGCTCATGCTGGTGTGAGTGCGACAGTCGCAGTGAGTTCCTTTTTAACTCGCGGCCGGTCAGGACGTGATGCGGGAAATCGCGGATTCCATCAGGGGGTCGGCGAGGATTCTACTTCATCGTGGAGAGACAACATGGCAGCAGCGAAGAAGAAAGCGCCGCGCAAAGGGAGCAAGGCGGCCCGCAGCGCTTCGGCGCGCAAGGGCGCTCGCACGCGCGCACGGAAGAAGGCAGCCAAGGCGGCCGCGCGTAAGCGCAGGTAGCTCTTTTCGGATAAGTAACGGAAAAGCCGGCGAGATCGCCGGCTTTTTTGCGTTTTGTCGCAAGCTTACCTCGAGTAGCGCGCACTGGCTAACTCGACAATGCGAGCGATGAGCGCCGGATACTCGAGCCCCGCCTTCTGCGCCGCGGTCGCGAATTCACTCTTCTGCTCGAGGTAGCAGTTGGGATTCGCCTCGATCACGTACACTTCCCCGGCGGCGGTTACCCGAAGATCGATGCGCGCGTAATCGCGGAGGCGCAGCGCCTGGAAGGAATCGATCGCCACCTTTTGTATCTTCGCCGCGAGATCCTCCGACAGATCGGTGGGAAATACCGATTTCGTTCCCTCGAACTGCGCGCCCTTCTCGTCGCCGTCGTCGCCCCACTTGGCTTCCCAGCTCGCGATCTTCGGCAATCCGGCCGGAAACTTCGAGAAGTCGAGCTCGATGATCGGAAGCGCCTCCACCTTGCTGTTGCCGATCACGCCGACATAGAACTCCCGCCCATCGATGAACTCCTCGACCAGCACCGGCGATTGATACTCCTGCTGCGTGCTGCTGATCACATCGAGAAGCTCCTTCACATCGTTGACGATGGACTTCTGGGTGATCCCGAGCGACGCGTCCTCCTGCGGCGGCTTCACCAGCAAGGGAAATTTGATGTCGCCTACCCAATCGGACTGCCCGCGGTACATGGTAGCAAACTTGGCACTGAGGATGCCATGAAATGCCAGTACCTTCTTGGTGAGTGTCTTGTCGCCCGCGAGAATGAGTCCGGCGGGACTAGAGCCGGTGTATCTGAGGTCCAGCAGATTGAGCAGCGCCGCGACATTCGATTCGAGCGCGCTCTTGCCCCTGAATGATTCGGCGAGGTTGAACACGAGCTCCGGCTGTTCCTTCGTAAGCTCATCGATCAGCGGCTGCACAGCGTCGTCGACCGCCAACCTCCGGGTCGTGTGGCCGTTGGCCGCGAGCGCGGCGTCCAGCTGGTCGAGCAGAGGATCGACCGGCGGTTCCAGCGCATCCTTGCTGTGAAGGACCGTGATCCTCACGCGTCCCCGGCCGATTCGGTCCCATCGATCGCGTTCGTGTGACGGTAGTTCATCATCACCGCGGTCCCGAAAGCGGTGAGCTCGATCAGGGTCGCCGCCTCGAGCCCGCCCAGTCTGAGACCGAGCTGCCCGGCGCGCTCGGCGAGAAAATCCACAAACTGCCGCACGACCGACGCGTTCTCCCCGGTCCAATACGAGATGCGCGTGACGATCTCACGCTTGTGTCGGGAAATGAAGTCCGCGGCCAGCGCCGCGCCGGGGGCGTGCTCCACGGTGACGAAGATCGTGCTGAGATCACCGTCGAAGATCCGCGGATCGCGAATGGGAATGTTCTCCTCATTTTCCTTGTAATGCTCGGCGACGGTGTACTGCATTGCGGCCACGGGCAGATCATCCTCCGACGGTTCTGGAACCTCCGGGATCTGGTGCGCGATCTCCTTCATCACTCTGTCCATGTATTCGAGCTTTGCGAGCGCGCCCCATCCCTCGTACACGCGGCGCCAGTCAAGCTCCGGCGTGAGCCACACGGCGAACGTCTCGGCGAAATCCTCGTCCGGATGCTTCTGCGCATACCAGCCGTGGATGTGTCGGACGAATTCGTGGGAGAAAGGATCGGCGCGGTATCTTTCGCGGTACGGACGTGAATATGGCCCAAACATTTTTCGCCAGTCTGGCCGATCGTAGAGACGATAAGCATAGTTGAACGCATGCCCAGCCTCATGTCGCAGGTAGCGCATCGATTCCTCGGCGTTCTCGACCGCCGAGGAGTAATCTTCTTCGATCCTCGAGAGGCGCGCATCCGCCAGATAGAATGGAACCCCGATTAGGGGCGTTCCATCGGGACACCCCCACTGGTCGCTCAGATAGACCGGCGGCCGGAACTCGAGACCCTTGGCGGTGATCTCCTCATAAAGCTGGCCGACCAGCTTCTCGAGCAGCGTTCCGCGTATCTCCAGACCAATGTCGGATATACGCTGCGACAGAAGCGCGTGACGCTCGCCTTCCCAGTTCGGAGCAGACTGTTCCACGACGGGGACTCGGGCAAGCAGCGTACCCATTGGGCGCTGCTGTTCCACTAACTACAACTTATGACTACCGGCCGAGGGCTCTGGGCGGGTCGGCTTGGGGCTGCGTGCGGGCTGTCCCTCGGTGGGACACTATTCAAGGGGACACCATCCAAGGGGTTG
>DASWBC010000336.1:0-9442 GCA_036390815.1 Gemmatimonadaceae bacterium | reverse complement strand
TGCATCATGACCTCGTATGATCCGACACGCAAGTCCAAGACAAGGAAATCACCATCGCGCTCGAGCCGCCGCGAAAGGTGGCGTTCACCTTCCATCCCAGCCGCGCCGAGTCGGATGCCCAGCGGATCGAGATCACTTTTTCGCCCGAGGGAAACGGCACGCGGGTCGATCTGGTCTCGACAGGCTGGGAGAGGATGAGCGACAAGGCTCAACGCACACGCGGCGGATACCAGTTGGGATGGGGACTCGTGCTCGACAGCTTCGCTGGCCGCTTCAGAGCCGTTCTTCTGTTTTTCGGCGCCATGTCCGCCGGAATCACTCTCATAGGCCAGCGCGGGAAGTTCATCAGGGAAAGTCTGGGCAAAATGGAGGACTAGGTACTTCTGGCCATTCCGTCGACGAGGAGTGTCGGCCTCGCTTGACGGCTGAATGTCTGCGTCCTACGTTCGATTCGCTTCACTTCTGCTACAGGATCGTCCACCCTCCGGTGTCCTGACATGCGAAGACGCGAAGTCGTACAGTTCCTCGGCGCCGCCCTTGCGCTGCCCTTCATCCCGCGCGGCGCCGAAGCCGCGATAAAGCTCGGCGCGGAGCTCCATCTGCGCCTGGACGACGTTCCGTTCAGGACGCTGAATCGCGATCAGCAGGCGCTGGTCACGAACATCGCTGAGATGATCATCCCCGAGACGGATACTCCCGGCGCGACCAGCGTGAAGGTCCCGGAATTCATCGATCTCATACTGACCGAATGGGCGAGCGACGAAGATAGAGCCGCGTTTCTCGCCGGCCTGCGCGACATCGATGTGCGCGCGTCGGCGATGGGCTCGCCTCGATTTGTCTCATTGCCAGCGGCAAAGAAAGTGGAGCTCGTGACGGCTCTCGATGCCGCGAGGGGAGACAAGACGGGCGCCGGCCTGGCGTTCGCGCGGCTCAAGGCACTCACTGTGTACGGCTATTTCACATCGAGTCGTGTCGAGCAGGAGATCCTCAAGGTGCAGATGTTCTTCAATGGATATCAGGGCAGCGTCCCATTCACTCCGGCGGTCTGATCATGCCTCCGATGACATTTGATGCAATCGTCGTAGGCTCCGGGATTTCGGGTGGCTGGGCCGCAAAGGAGCTGACAGAGAAGGGACTTCGCACCATCGTGCTCGAGGCGGGACGGCCGATCGATCCGGCCGTCGACTATGTGGAGCACGTGCTCCCGTCGGAAAAGCGTTATCGGGGAATGGGTAACCGCAAACAGGTCGAGCGCTATCAACCCATCCAGCGCCACACCGGTGCGTGCGACGAGTGGTCGTCCAAGTTTTTCGTCAACGATCTCGATAATCCGTATTCGTTTCCGGAAGGCAAGCCATTTTACTGGATACGGGGACGGCAGGTTGGTGGCCGCTCGATCATGTGGGGGCGGTGCGTCTATCGCTGGAGTGATCTCGACTTCACCGCGAACGCGAGAGAGGGCTATGGAGTAGACTGGCCACTTCGGTACGCCGATCTCGCACCGTGGTGGAGCTACGTCGAAAAATTCGTCGGCATTCAAGGGCGTCGTGAAAACCTTCCACAGGTGCCGGACGGCGAGTTCCAGACACCCTGGCCACTGAACGCGGCGGAGCAGAAGTCCCGCGATATCCTGCTCACGAAGTTCGGTGGGGAGCGCGTGATCACGAACGCGCGTCTGGCGATCTTGACGGAAGATCATGGCGGACGCCAGAAGTGCCACCTGTGCGGGCATTGTGCACGGGGGTGCATAACACTCTCATACTTCAGCAGCATCAACTCGACGCTTCCCGCCGCGCGCAAAACCGGACGCCTGACGCTGCGACCGTTCAGCGTGGTGCACAGCGTGATCTACGATCCCGCCAGGAAACGCGCGACCGGCGTTCGTGTCATCGACGCCAACACCAAGCAGATGTTCGACGTCAACGCGAAGGTGATCTTCCTCAACGCGTCGGCGATGGAATCGACGCGGATCCTTCTCAACTCGGCGACGAGTGAATTCCCGGGCGGGCTCGGCAGCTCGAGTGGTGAGCTGGGGCACAACCTGATGGACCACATCATGGATGGCGGTGCGTCGGGTACACTGCCCTTTGCACTGGACAAGCGCGAGATCGGCAACCGGCCCGACGCGATCTACGTCCCGCGATTCCGAAACGTGAAGACGAAGCATCCGGATTTCCTGCGCGGCTACGGCTTCGAGGGTCGTGCCTTCCGTCCGGGCTGGGACCGGGGATCGGAAATGCCTGGTTTCGGCGCCTCGTTCAAGAAATCCCTGATCGGTGACCTCGGACCGTGGGTGATGGATTTCGGCGGCTTCGGCGAGATGCTTCCGCGTCACGAGAACTACATCGAGCTGGATCCGCATCTCGTCGACGCATGGGGCATTCCCGCTTTGCGCGTGAACTGCACCTATAGCGAGAACGAACACAAGATGCAGGACGATATGGTGGTGAGCGCCACGGAGATGCTGGAGGCGCTCGGCGCCACGGACATCCACCCGTACAAGGAAGACAATCCTCCCGGCCTGGTGATTCACGAGACAGGTACCGCGCGGATGGGGCGAGATCCGAAAACCTCGGTGCTCAATTCACACAATCAGGTGTGGGATGCGCCCAACGTGTTCGTGACCGATGGAGCGTGCATGCCGTCGACGGCGAATCAAAATCCAAGCATTACCTACATGGCACTTACCGCGAGAGCGGTGGATTACGCGCACCAGCAACTCAATCGGAGGGAGCTGTAGCGCACGCTACTGCCTTGATCCGTTGAGATTCCGTATCGTCGGAGTGGCTTGTATCGCTGTCCTCTCAGCGTGCGGCCGCGAGCCGCGCACTGACGAGGTTTCCGCCGAGGCGAGAGCGTTGACCGTCATTGGTCCCGACGGCGGGCCGAGAATGTTCGCGGCCGATCAGGATTCGTCGGGCACGCGGCTGTGCTTCGAGTCGGCCGACACGACTCTCCCGTATGGAGCTCCGGTCACCGTCGTCCACGCCGCCGTGTTTCCTCAGTTCGCCACTGTCGGAAGACTCGGACGGAGGAGCAGGCGTCCATGCTTTCCCGGACCGCCCGCATCTGTGGATAGCATGGAGTACGTGGTCGACGCGCCGGGTGATACGGCTTGGCGCAGGGGAGTGCCGATCGTCATCCTCGGAAAGCTGGCGCCGGCGCAAATGCGAGGCGACACTGTGATGTTGGCCGTCGAGCCGGGTAGAATGTCCTGGCGATTCCGGACGTGTGCGAGCGAAGAGGGCATTCACGCGACGGCTTGGTCCGGCGTGCCGCTCGCATCTCCGCGCCGCTGGCACGCGTACTATTACCTCGGGTACGACGTCGATCCGGATTGCGCGCCCGCCGATTACGCGCCCGACAGCTCGGCGCTCAAGCGCTGACCGGCCGCCCTCTCTCGCTCACGCTTTTGGGTGGGAGGCGAAGAAATTCCAGAGAATGTCGTCAGTCGTCACGCCCGTGGCCGCGTCGAAATCCGGGTTGAACGGTGATTGCCCGGGAATGTTCATCGGGCCCGTGTACCAATGGTGAACGCCGCCTTCCAGCCGATAGTACCTTACTTCCGTGTTGCCGCGACAGCCTGTCGCGTTCTTCTCTATCGCGATCGGGTTACCCCGCGAATCGCAGATCGGTTTCGAAGTGTCGATGGTGGAACATGCGTTGGCCGACGGTCCGATCCAGTAGTTGAACGTCTGCTCCTGCGATGCAACCGGCGGTCGCGAGCAGCAGGGTACGATCGGATCCTGATCGCCGTGCAGAATCAACACTGAAACGGGCGCGACAGGCCGCGGCACTCTGGCGGGATCACCAGGGGAAACCAGCGTGCCCTCCACGACGCCAATCGCCGCCACGAGATCGGAAAGCTCCACCGCGACCCGGTGGGCCATGAACCCTCCGTTCGAGAGGCCCGTGACGAAGATTCTCTTCGGGTCGGGATTGACCTCCGCCTGGAGCGTCTGGATGAGCGTTCGGATAAAACCAACGTCATCCGGCGGATTCCTTCCGAACGAACGGTTGAAGAACTCGTTCCACATCGTGACGCCTGAGCCGGGCGACACCAGCGCGAAGGGATACGCGACGGCAAATCCCTTTCTATCCGACTCGGAGCTCAGCCCGCTCGTCTCGCTGAGTCTCAACCCGGATCCCCGTGAGCCGTGAAGTGCGATCACCAACGCTCCGGACCCGGACTGAAAGTTCGCCGGGACGTGCAGCAGATATGCTCGTGTGTCGCCTCCAAACTCGATCGTCCGGCAGTTCGCGTCCACAAAATTCTCGCCGCAGGCATTCGGCAGGCTGCCGGTGCTGGCAACGCCAGGACTGCCGCCACACGACACGACGAGGCCCGCCAACAGCGGCGCAACGAAGCGAGCAAGAGCGCTGAGACTCACTCGATCCATGGATTCCTCGAGTTGCGGGTCACATCGGCCTCATCATTATTAAGGACGAGCCCGGCTTTTTGTTGCGGAGATATCGACGTGATGCCGGGAACCGCAATCGCGAACACCTCGGTCCACGCCTGCCTGGTGGGTGGCCCGCACGGTCCTTGCGCGGCGACCTGCCCCCCGCGAACATTGACCGCCGAACTTTCCCGAGCACGGGCCCCCGTCACCCATTCGCCGAGGATAGCATGAAGTCACGCTCATTCATTTTCCTGGTCCCGGTAGTTCTCGCTTGTTCCACATCCGATGGGACGCGAGAGAAATCCATGGTCGCGCCAGCTCCCGCCGCTTCCTTCAATGATCCGTCGCGGATCGATCTCGTGGGATCGGTCGATCTCATCGTCGATCCAAAAGCCACCGAGAACCATTGGCGGGTCAAGAACGAGGTAGTCGCGGAAGGTGCCTGTAGCGCCATAGAGGGCGGTGTGACTCCGGGCAACCGGAGATTGATGCGTTTCACAGTCACCACACCGAACATCGGCGACGCCGACAACTTCATCGGTAACCCACGCGATCACGTGGCGGCCAACGATGGGCTTTACGAATTCGACACTTGCCACAACCACTTTCACTTCAAGCACTACGCTACGTACAAGCTGATTGACGCGGTGACCGGTCACGTCTGGCGCGCTGCGAAACGCGGTTTCTGCATGCTCGACACCGATCCCTATCTGCCGAGTCTGCGCGACGCGCCGCGGAATTACTGGAATTGCGGGAACCAGGACATCGACGGTTTCCAGGGCATCTCGAAGGGATGGAACGACACATACGTCTGGAGCCTGGGCGGGCAGTATTTCGTGCTCGACGGCGGGGACGGACAAGCCGTAGTCCCCGAAGGCAGGTATTACATCGAGGTCGAGGTCAACCCGGCGTACGACCCCGATCCAGCAACTGGTCTGTGCCCGCGCGTGACGGATCCGGCTACCGGCAAGTGCCACCAATTTGCCGAGAGCAATTACGCCAACAACACAACGCGAGTTCTGGTCTGGGTCGCGGCTTCCGGGCCGTCGGGACCTGAAAAGAATTCGAAGGACCCAACGGCTGCAGACGATATAGAGGGCAACAAGTTGTAATTCTTCGACGGGCGGCCTGAATGGCCGCCCGTCACTTTATTCGGGCATATGATCTCTATTGCGGCGTGTTCAATGGAATGGAGCGATAGAAGCGTCTAAATCCAGCCGCTGGACTCTGGTCGCGACGATCCTCGCGTCCGCGATGACATTCATCGACGGCACCGTGGTCAACGTCGCCCTTCCCGCATTGCAGGCCGAACTGCACGCGACCATCACCGACGTTCAGTGGGTCGTGGAAGCCTACGCACTTTTCCTTGGCGCGTTGATCCTTGTGGGCGGGTCGATGGGCGACCAGTTCGGACGCAAGCGGGTCTTCCTGTCCGGGGTCGCCTTTTTCACGGCATCATCTGTCCTCTGTGGAGTCGCGACATCCTCGCGAGTGCTGATAATCGGCCGAGCGCTGCAGGGGATAGGAGCGGCTTTTCTGGTGCCGGGAAGCCTTTCGATCATCAGCGCGACGTTCAACGACGCCGAGCGAGGACGCGCGATCGGAACGTGGTCGGGGTTCAGCGCGATTACGACCGCCATCGGCCCGGTCATCGGCGGCTGGCTGATCCAGCACGTGAGTTGGCGCGCGGCGTTCTTCATCAATGCGCCGCTGGCGGCGATCGTTCTGTTTCTGTCGCTGCGCTTCATGGACGAGAGCAAGGATCCTTCCCGAACAGCGCAGCTCGATTGGATGGGTGCTTTGCTGGGCGTTCTCGGCTTGGGCGGAATCGTTCTGGGTTTACTGGAATGGCCGCCCCTGGGGCCCGGCCATCCGCTAGTGGTCGGCTCTCTGGTACTGGGCGCGGTGGGCCTCGCGCTACTTGTCGTGGTGGAGCGACGCGCGCCGAATCCGTTGCTGCCGTTCCATCTTTTCCGCTCGCGAACTTTCACTCTCGCGAATGTTCTTACGTTGTTGTTGTACGGGGCACTCGGAGTTGTGCTGTTCCTGCTGCCGCTGGAGCTCATCCAGGTCCAGCACTACACGGCGACGCAGGCGGGCGCGGCGCTGGTGCCCCTGGCCATCATCATGTTCGGTCTGTCGCGGTGGGCAGGCGGTCTCATCAATCGCGTTGGAGCAAGAGTCCCGCTCACCATCGGGCCCGCGATTGCCGCGATCGGGATCGGTCTGTTCGCCCGCGCAGCGATAGCCGATTCCTACTGGACGACGATCTTCCCGGCGGTCTGCCTCCTCGGATTCGGAATGACGATCACCGTCGCGCCGCTGACAACCGCGGTAATGGGCGCTGTCGCGACTGAGCACTCCGGTGTCGCGTCGGGCATCAACAACACCGTCGCGCGCGTAGCCGGGCTGCTCACGATCGCGATCTTTGGAGTTGTTCTGGCGCGGGTGTTCGACGCCAAGGTGCGGCCGCGCCTCGATCATCTCGCGCTCTCGGCTACGGCAAGAACGCAGATCGAGCAGCAATTGCAGAAAATGGCTGGCGCGGAGCTGAAGGCGGTGGCGCTGAATGCCCAGCAACGGGCAGACACCCAGCTGGCAATCGACGAGGCATTCGTTTCCGGGTACAGGGTGGTTGTACTCGGCTCCGCGATCCTGGCGCTCGCCGCGGCTGGTTTTGGGGCAGCGATTCGTGACCGGAGAGACGCGACCGCTTCGTGACAGAGTGTCGCACGGGGATGCCCGAGGAACTCCGGCGGGGTCCTCATTCTCCTCGTCGTGTTCCTCATTGGCGGCGATCGGATAAAGTGGACTATTTTTCTGCCGGGAATTGCCTGGCGAGCTTGGCTGCTGTTTTATGGCCTGCCGGCGTGGCTGGGCGGCGGTAAGGGACAGCCAGCCGATTCCCAGCGCGCCGACGGCTGGAACACTCGACTAAGAGGCATTGATGCACGCTGAACTTCTCGTCCTGCGTCTGGTTCACATTCTCACCGCCATTCTGTGGGTCGGAACAGGACTCTTTACCAACTTTTTTCTGGTTCCTGCACTCGCGGGCTCGCCCGCGGCGATGGGTCAGGTGATGGCTGGGCTGACTCGCCGACGGGCGTTCCCCACGATCCAGATTGCCGCAGGGCTCACCATCCTGTCGGGTCTCCGTCTCCTCTGGATCGACGCGGCTGATTCTAGCGGAAGGTATTTCGCCACTGGAACAGGCATCACCTTCGGAATCGGTGGGGCCGCCGCGCTCATATCCGCGGTGTTCAATTTCGGGATAGCGCGACCGGCAATGGATCGCGCTGGCGCAATCGCCGCCACACTTGCTGCGTCTGCTGATGCGGCCGAGAAGACCCGACTAACGCAGGAGCTCGATCGGCTGCGGAAACGCGGGACGATCGCTGCGATGCTGGCGGTGAGTTTCGGAATTCTCGCCGCGTCCGCGATGGCGATCGCGCGATACGTCTAGAAACGACTCTGCAATCCCCCGGGCGCTTGTCGGGCCCCGCCGCGCGATTACCTGCCCTCGAACAACGACCTGAACGCGTTCCTCACCGTAATTCGCCTCAGGTACTGCAGCTCATCCGCCGCGAAGGGGACCGGCACGATCTTGAAGTAGTCCGTCAAAGCGTTGTTCGGGACAGTGTTGTCGAGGGAAAGCAGATCCAGCAGGCTCGGCGTAACGGGCGGATTCGGCAGTAGCCGTTGAGCCATCGCAATTACCGGCCTCAGCGCTTTCACCGGGACAGCCACGAGCTTCCGGTGCGTCCCCATCGCGACGAGTATCCGCTCCGTCATCTGCCGCAGCGTCAGCGGCACTGCGCCGCCCAGGTCGTATGACTGATTGATCGTCTCTTTCTTTTCCAGGGAGAGGCGCACCACCCGGGCAACGTCGTCCGCCGCAATCGGTTGAAAGCGTGCGCTGCCGCCGCCGGGAAGGGGAAAGACTTTCGGCGTGAGCTTGATGAGTCGCCCCAGCACGTTGACGAATTGATCCTCGGGGCCGAAGATCACCGAGGGTCGCAGCACCGTCCATTTGAGTCCGCTGCTCTTGATCGAATCCTGCGCCACGCCCTTGCTGCGCAGGAATGGATATGGCGAGCGACTGTCCGCCCCGTTCTGCGACATGAAGATGACACGATCGACGTTTTCGGCTCTGGCGGCGGAGATGAGCCTCTCCGTCGCGGCGGTGTTCGACTCGCGGTAGCTCTCACCCTTTTTCTCGATCGCGATGGCGGCGAGATGAATCACTGCCCCGCACCCGCTGAGCGAGCTGCGCAAGGTCGACGCGTCACGGACATCGCCGACGCGGAACTCAACCGGCAGCTGCCCCAGCGCCATCGCCGCTTTCGCGGGATCCCTGATCAGCGCCCGCACCTGCCAGCCTTTTTTCGACAACTCCCGACAAGTATGGATGCCGACCATTCCGGAGGCCCCAGTTACGAGGACCGGTCTTTTCTTGTCAGCCGACAACGGCTGTGGTTGCTCGGCGACGGCGGTCGCGGGTCCTTCGCTCCCATAGGAGTAAGACCCGCCGCGTGCCATCAACTCTTGTCGCCGCGGCCCACGCCGCGCGTGCCGCGCACGACGATGCGGTAAATGAGAAGAAACATCCCCATCGTGAGGAGAATGTGGATCCAGCCTGGCGCGGTCGTTGTGAATGTGACGAACGCCCAGATTGCAAGCATTGCGATGGCTGCGATTATTCCTATGTCCATGGCTGGAATTCGTTGACCTTGAATGTGACGACCGGTAACTTCAGGGAGTCATTAGTGCAGCCGTTACGGAACAAAAACACGGCACAATCGTTGGGGCGGAGAACTCACTTTTTGAGCCAACAAGTCCTTCGAGTGGGTCCAATAAACTTTGCTGACGTCATGCCCCAGTGCGGGGAAGACGGTAGGCGGGGTGAGGGCCTCAAAAATTCGACCGGGCTTCAAAAAACCTCTCCGTCCCATTTTCTGTGAAGCTCCGCCGATACATCGGCGGAGCTTTTGTTTGGCAAAAAAGCGGTTTGAGTCCGTCGGAGCCGTCGTTGATCATAA
>DASWBC010000335.1:0-2735 GCA_036390815.1 Gemmatimonadaceae bacterium | reverse complement strand
CGCAGATCGAGCGTCGCGACGTCGACGTTGAAATCGTGGAACGCGGTGAACGCCGGGAACAGGATGTCCAGCTCGCCTTCGCCGCGCGCTTCCGTAACCGCGCCGGGCACATGCGCATCCTCGAAGATCAGGGCCGACTGCTCGACATTGAAATGATTGAGCGGACCACCTGAAGCTCTGACGTTGCCGGTGATCTTCCCCTGCCAGTCGTATGGAAATGGTTTTCCATTCAGGGTGCGGAGCAGATCGAAATCGACTGGAGCAGCCTGGAGATCGACATTCTTGACCGCGAGCACCGACCCGCCGGTGCCGAAGGTCATTTGACCCAGCAGCCGCGAGCGCGTGGTGCGCACGTCCATGTTCGTGATGATGTAGTCTAGAAAGCGCGGGTTACGCTCGCTCCGGATGTCGAGCACCATCTTCCCGCCGCCAGTCGTCGGCAGCGTCGGGTATACCCATGCGACATCGGACAGAGACACCGAGTCGCCGATGATGTGCAGATAGTAGCGGATCGGAAGATCGCTCCCCCACACCACGCTGCCGTGCGCCTTTCCGGTCGAGCCGGGCAGATCGAAATGGTCGCTGTCGATGAACACCGAATCACCGAGGTTGAGCGCCGTGCCCGAGACGTTGCGAAACTTGAACGGAGGATCGGTCTCGGTGAAGCTCGCTTTTCTGATTCTCACGAGGCGACCGATGGTGTCTGGGTCCGCGAGCCGGGCGAAGCCGAGATTCGCCTGCGCCTGGGTCCATCGCCAGGTCCGCGCGAGTCCTTCGCGCGTGCGCCGAATCTCGTGATCCGAGCGCGTCAGCTCGAATCTGAGGGCGCTGTCGCGCTTTGCTCCGCGCAGCGTGTCGGACGGATGCCACGGCAGCGTCAGCGTGACAGTGGCGTCACGGATCACCGTTGAATCGACGACGATGTACTGTCCGAATCCGCGCTCGTTTCTCTTTTGCTTCTCGACGCTCGCCGGAAAGATCCTTCTCCAGTTCCAGTCGCCGTTCTCGTGCTGCCGCAGGTGAACCACCGGATGCTCGGCCTCGAGATGGCTGAGTAGAATCCGACGGTCGAAGAGATCCCGCGGATCATACGAAACAGTGATCGGCCCGGACGCGAAGAAAACGGAATCCTCGTCGTCTCTCATCTCGACGGAGTCGATCGTCACGCCGGTGAAGAATCCGCCGCTCATGTGGCCGATGTAGACTTTGCCCTTGACGCTCCCCTCGAGCATCGTCGCCACCATTCCACGCACGCGCTCCTGACCGAAGCCGGTGTGCGTGACACCCACGACGCTGAGGAAGACGATCACCAGGAGCCCCACCAGGACGATGGCGCTCGCGATCACGATGCGGAGCCGGCGTGTCATGGAAAGTTAGAACGCCTGGCCGATTGCGAAGCTGAAGGTGAGCTTGCTTCGAAGCCTGTTGTCCTTGGCGGGCTGAAACGATGATGGACACACGCCGACGTCCTGTTGAATCGTCCTGCCGGTCCCAGTCGGATCGGGCGTTATCGTCCCCGGCAATCTGTTGCCGGGACTCACGCAAACGAGCTCACCACCTTCGTTTGTCGCCTCATAATACAGCGGGCCGGTGGGACGCTGATACGGATTGTACCCTATCGCCACCCGCACTGGCCCAACGGGCGAGAACGCGGTCACCTGAACGCCCGGCGTGACCTTCAGCTTGACGCCACTCAGAGTGGCCGTGCTGCCTCGATTCCAGACTTCACCCGCATCTGTGAAGAGAGTGAACTGGAGCAGTTCGGGCAACACCGGGCTTCTCAGGCGCAGCTCCAGGTTGCCAACGACAAGACTGTTGCCGCCGACTGGGACGACCCTTCGCGTCGCGCCGCTGCTGTCCCGGAGAACCGTTATCGGCTGGCCGAGGGTGTCGACGGTTGATACCTGCTGAACAGTCGGCGCAATGTAAATCAGCGACCCGAGCTCGTTCTGAGAGAACCCGCGCACCGTGGTGGGTCCACCCGCGTACAGCCGCTCCTGCGGGGGAATGAATGCCGTCGCCGATGCGACGTTGCGGCCGAACACAGTCCCGCCGCGGATGCGGAAGGCGAGCACGTTCCCGCCGCCGGCGTTGATGTAGCGCGAAGCATCTCCAACCAGCTTGTTGAACTGAAGATCCTTGTTGGAGAGAATGGCCGGCGACGAATGCCGCGCCTCGAGCCTGATGATTGACCCACGCGTTGGCGAGAGGAGATTGTTCGAGTTATCGCGCGTTACGGCGAGGCTGAGCACCGCGAGCGTCTGCGTACGCTCGATTCTCTCGCGCTCAGTCGCCTCGCACAGATTGAACACGGCGCAGAAGAGCGCCGGCTGCGCTTCGGTCCGGCCGAGGTCCATCGAGTACGCGAGATTGACCGGCGTTCTGGTCAGGCCCCGCCACACCACCGATGCCACGCCTCCAATCGCCGTCGTTCTCAGATACGCGTTGTACTCCGACACGCGCTGGCTGTATACCGTGATCGTCGGAACGGTTCTCAGCCCGAGGAACGTCGGCTGCCTGAGCGTCGCGCCCAGGTAGTAGTTCAGACGGTCGCTGAACACGTCCTTCTTTGCCGCCGGACACAGGCCTGGCGCGCCATCGAGCGGCCTCCCGATTCCGATCTTCGAGACCCGTGCATTGAGATCGAACCGGCGCGCCCCGTTAAGAAAATTGTAGTCGGTGAACTCGGTGGTCAGTCGAAAGCAATCCAGCGTTCCGTATCCCGCGCCCGCCCT
>DASWBC010000334.1:0-2494 GCA_036390815.1 Gemmatimonadaceae bacterium | reverse complement strand
CACGACCTGGCGAAATACGCCGTCGAAGTTGTGAGGGACCTGGGTGGCGAGAAAGCCGCGATCCTCTGCGAGAAACTTGCGGCCCGGCTCCAAATAGTCGGCCATGTACAGCGCCCGTCCCGTTCGATCCCAACTCGCGTGTCCGACTGTGTGGAATCGAATGGCATCGAGAAGATTCTGCCTGCGCTCTCCCTCGGCCTCGAGCTTTATCGCGACCGCGGGGCCGTGCAGCAATCCGTCGGGGGATTTCCGATCACCCGTGATGTCGCGCAGCTCGGTGATCGGTGCATCGCGTAGCGCGTCGTGCCAGGTGCCGGCATCGATCCAGGCATTCGCTTCGTCCGCGGTGAGGCGCATGGCTGCGCCCCACGCGCGCAGCAGCGACGTCACGCGAGCGATGTGGGCCAGACGCCGCTCGCTCACCTGCGCCCACGTCGGCAATCCCGAGCTCTGGAGACGGACCATTCAGAAGATGATGTTGTCGATCAATCTGGTTTCGCCCACGCGCACGGCGCCAACGGCCGCATCGCCGTGCCGTACGTTGTTTACACGCTGAAAGGTGTCAGCGTTCACCGCCGCGAGATAACGAGGCGTGAGCCCCGCCACTCGCTCGAGCATCCGCCAGCCGATCGCCTCGAGCGCGCTCGCCCGCCGCTCTCCGCGGCCGAAGGCGTCGCGCATAGCAAAAAGGGCTTTCGACAGAATGAGCCCTAGCTCACGGTCCCGGGGAGTGAGGTATCGGTTCCGGCTCGACATGGCCAGGCCATCATCCTCTCTCACGGTGGGCGCGACGAGTATTCCCACCGGAAAGTTGAGATCGCGAACCATGGCTTTGACGGCCGCTGCCTGCTGTAGATCTTTCTGGCCGAAAACAGCCACGTCGGGCATGATGATGTGGAAGAGCTTGGCTACTACAGTGAGAACGCCCTCGAAGTGACGCGGTCGCACCGCCCCTTCCCATTCCTTTCCGACGCTGCCGGGATGGACGATCACGACGGGGGCGTGCTCCGGGTACATGTCTTCCCGCGTGGGAGTGAAAAGGAAATCCACGCCCCTTTTTGAGGCCAGTTTCGCATCGTCATCTAGCGTGCGAGGGTACCGGTCGAAATCCTCGCTGGGTCCGAACTGAAGGGGATTGACGAAGACGCTCATCACGACCGACTCAGCGACCCGCTTTGCCTCGTCTATGAGCGTGAGGTGACCTTCGTGGAGCGCGCCCATCGTCGGCACGAAGGCGATGCTCTTCCCTTTTGCTCGCACGCCCGCAACCACGTGCCGCATCTCGTCAATCGTCCCGACCGACTTCATGATTAGAAGCTATGCTCGGCATCCGGATATGCGCCGCTACGAACATCGCGCGCCCAGCTTCCAATCGCCGAGCGGACCTCCGGTGCCATCTCGGCGTAGCGCTTGAGAAACTTGGGCTTGAACGTGTCGTTCAGGCCAAGCACGTCCGGGAGTACCAGCACCTGCCCGTCACACTGCCGGCCGGCTCCGATGCCGATCGTCGGAATGCCGACCGCGGCAGTGATGCGCGCTGAAACGGGCGCGGGTACGAGCTCGAGCACGATCCCGAAGGCGCCCGCTTCCTCGAGCCCTCTTGCCTCGCCGATCAATCTCTCCGCGCCTTCCTCTTCGCGTCCCTGGACACGCGCTCCCCCGATCGTGTTGACCGATTGCGGTGTGAAGCCGATGTGAGCCATCACCGGAATCCCGGTCCGAACCAGTGCATGAACCGTATCCAGCATCTCCGAACTTCCGCCCTCGACTTTCACTGCGGTCACTCCGGTCTCCTGGATGGCTCGCCCGCAATTGAGCACGGCACTCTCGATGCTCGCCTGATACGAGAGAAACGGCATGTCGATGATGATCAGCGCGCGCTTCACCCCGCGTCGCACGGCGGACGCATGGTAGATCATGTGGTCGAGCGTAACCGGCAACGTCGAGGCGTATCCCATTACGGCCGTTCCGACCGAGTCGCCAACGAGGATGGCGTCCACACCCGACTCATCAACGAGCCGCCCAAAGAGCGCGTCGTACGCCGTCATCACAACCAGCTTTTCCCCTTTGCGCTTGCTCTCGGCGAAATCCCGGACGGTGACAGGGCGATCCTCCGACCTGGGCTTATCTGCCACGCGAGCTCCTCAGCGCGGCAAGCTCTCGAAGCCAGAAATCGCGATTCGTCAGCTCGGGATGTGGTACCGTGAGTCCGGGTTCGCGCACGCTCTGCTTCTCGAACAGCACGATGTCGAGATCCAGCGTTCGCGGCCCCCACCGGGCGCCGCGGACTCGCCCCGCGTTGGTTTCGATTCGCTTGAGCTCGGCGAGCAGATCCTGCGGCGTAAGCTCGGTTTCGATGGCGATCATCTGATTGAGAAAGGGACCCGGCGCGACCGGCCCGATCGGAGCGGTCTCTTCGGCGTCGGTGTGACCCAACACTCGCGTGGTAGCGAGGGCCGCGATCGCACGTCGCGCCTCCGCCAAAAATACCTCA
>DASWBC010000333.1:0-4761 GCA_036390815.1 Gemmatimonadaceae bacterium | reverse complement strand
CCACGCGCAACGTCGTCGCCATTCTCGACGGTACCGACCCGAAGCTCAGAAACGAATACATCGTGATCGGCGCGCACTCCGATCACATCGGGGTGGCGAACGCCGTGGCCGAGCACGATTCGATCAAGGCGTACAACATAGTCGCACGAGTTGAGGGTGCGGATAGCCGGTCTGCCACGCCTCCGACCCCGGAGCAGTGGACCCGCATCAACGCGATCAAGGATTCGCTGCGCCGCGTCTATCCCGCGCGCCTCGATTCAATCAGCAACGGCGCCGACGACGACGGCTCGGGCACCGTGTCCATCCTGGAAGTTGCCGAGGCCTTCGCCAAGGGCTCGGCCAAACCAAAGCGCTCGCTGATTTTCATCTGGCAGACTGGCGAGGAGAAGGGATTGTGGGGCTCGGAATGGTTTACCAACCATCCCACCGTGCCACGCGATTCGATCATTGCGGACCTCAATCTGGACATGGTGGGCCGCGGTGCGGCGTCGGACGTCACCGGCAAGAACAAGGAAGGTCAGGAGTTGTTCGGGGCTGAGAACTATCTGCAGCTCGTTGGGTCGCGGCGCCTCTCGACCGAGCTCGGCGACATCTTGGAGCAGGTGAACGGGACGGAGAAGATGCCGTTCAAGTTCGATTACTCGATGGACGCGAACGGACATCCGCAGAACATCTACTGCCGCAGCGATCACGCAAACTACGCGCGATATGGTATTCCAGTCGTCTTCTTCACCACTGGTGGACATGCGGACTACCACCAGGTGACGGATGAACCGCAATACATCCAGTACGGTCACATGGCTCGTGTCGATCAGCTGGTCTATGACATCGCTCTGAAGGTGGGTGACCTCGACCACCGCGTCGTGGTGGACAAGCCGAAGCCAGATAGCCCGTTCGCGCGCTGTCAGCAGTAGGGCGTCGTCGGCAGGTCCGGGCGGCGCGTTGCGCGCCTGACCTTCACGCACCCGGTAGAAATCAGCTTGCGAAAGGAACGAGGCGACCCCATAGACCAGGGCGTTTCTGGAGCAGGTACAAGCCGGCCAACAGCGTGGCGAGCCCATTGGCCACGACAATCGACCACCAGGGCAGGACCGGCCGCATCGGGCTCGTTAGCAAGCCGACCCCGAGGATCGTGAGGACGAATCCCGCCACAATCGTGAACAGGACCAAGTGTGCCTGCGCCGGATGTCGCTCGGCCCGCTCGATGAGTCTGGTCACGATCAGCCCAATCGCCAACGAGATCAGGAGATGCAACCCGTTGTACCAGAAGATCGCCGTCAGGTCGGGCCGGATCGGGTACTGCAAGATCCCGGGGTCGCGCAGACCTCTGAACACGGCCTTGCCGAGAAGATCGACCGTATAGAGCGTACCCCGTGCCGCGAGTAGGTCAAAGGCGCTGTAGAACACCGCCACAGACGCGTACGCGATGAGCCCGACCACCATCCCCTCTCGTGTCGTACGACTTGCAAGGGCCATGATAACCTCCCGGGGTAATCGAGTCCTCGTCTCAGCCAAGCCTAGGACGGCAGCGATGCGGCCTAACGCCCTAGTTCAGCTGCAAGCACGCTACCAGCATTGCGGCGAAGCCGCATCCGAAAAGTGCTTGTCCGCTGCAACGTTCGTTAGGTAGCACGCGCCTCGAATTCTCGTCACCGTCAGCGCCGTTGCCGAGTGCCGCAGACCTCATTGATCGTCATGCTGCGTGACTCTAGTGCTGCGAGCACATCGATCCCTGAGTCTGGCGGCACCGTGATTAAAACCGTTGCGGGCATGAAACCGAATGCCCTCACCACAAGCTGGCGAGCGCCCTGAACTCCGGAGAATTGGAATTCACCCTCAGACCCCGACCGATGCCAAGATGAATCTCCGGGCAGAAGTCTGGCGCCCGCATTATGGCCCGGATTTATCGGTTCGCCTGTCCCAACAGCGAGGATGCGTCCGCGGATAACACCTGGATGTGCGGATGTGATCTGCCAAGCGACTGTGGAGCGAGACGCCGGTTCGGGATCGCAGGCGACGATGTAATACTCCGGTCGGTGACAAGCGCCGAGTGACACTAGTCCGATGACGGCAAGAACAAGTCTAGATCGCCCGATTTTGATTCTCTGTTAGTGCCGGTTGTGCTACCTAACTAGTAATTATGCTGCGTGTTTATGCTGCAAAGAAAACGCAACCCTGCCAAACCAATGCGAGATAACAACTGAGGGCGACCGGCTGCAATCTGGCAACTTCGCCTCGATTCAGTGCTTACACACGTGCCTGGAGTTTGACTGATGTGCATATACTGCAAACTCTCGCAGTATATACAACGCACAAAGTTCGGTAGGACCAGAGCGTCGCTCGGATGCATCTACCGCTGACTGCGGTAGCACCCACCCTACTATCCTCGATCGCTCGCACTGGACGGCACCGCCGCCGACCGCCTTAACATCCACCCGTACAACCAGACGATTGCGCCCACAAACCCGATCACCCCAAGCCACGGCGCGGGCGCAAAACTCTCCGGGACGAGCGCAATCGGCGCATCCTTCGACAACCCGACGATAAGCCCGGCGTTGATCACTCCCCAAATACTCTCGCCGACAATCAATCCCGACGCCACAAGCGTCCCGAGCCGCTGCGCCCGCGCCGGATTCGGCATCGACGCGCTCCGTCTATCGTACCAATGCGCGATCACCGCGCCGACGATCACCGCGAACGTCGCCGACATCGGCAAGTAAATCCCGATTCCCACGGCGAGAGGCGGTATTCGTATCTTCTTAAACACTCCGAGCACAGCGTCGAGAATAACGAGACCCACGCCAACCAGCGCGCCGATGCCGAGCATCGTCCACTCGAGGTGACCGCCGATCACACCCTGCGCGAGCGCGGAGATGAGCGTCGCCTGCGGCGCCGGCAGCGGATTCGCCGCGATTACATTCACGTTCGGCGCGCCCGCGAAACCATACGCCCTTGCGAGCAGATTCAACACGAACGGGATCACCGATGCGCCCGCCGCCACACCGACAATCAGCGCGATCTGCTGACGCATCGGTGACGCGCCCACTAGCTGACCGGTCTTCAGGTCCTGCAAGTTGTCGTTCGAGATCGTCGCGCACGCGAAAACGATCGCTGTCACGAACAGCGCGAACGCCACCAGCGCCTGGCGCGTGTCCACCGTCGGCGCTACCGCAAGCGTGATCACTGACGCGCAGATCACGATCGACAGAATCCCAACCCCCGAGATCGGGCTGTTCGAGGCGCCGATCAGGCCCGCCATGTATCCGCACACGCCTGCGATCACGAAGCCGATGATCAGCACGAACGGAATTGCGATCAACGTCAGCTTCATCGCGCTCGGCGCCAGCACCGTCGACTTCGCGAACGTGTATGCCAGCCACGCGGTGATGATGAGGCACGCGGCCGTCAGCGCGTAAATCCACGGCGGTGAGATGTCGCGATCAGTGTCGTCCGCCGTGGCCGCGGCGCGAGAAGCAACGAGCGTGCTCACCAATCCGCCCATTACCGGCTTCGCCAGTCTCACCAGCGTATAGACGGCGGCGACGGCAATCGTGCCGGCGCCGAGGAAACGCACCTGTGTCCGCCAGATCCCGATCGTATGATCCGCCAGCGACACGCCCGCCGCGGCGGGTTGCATGTGCGTCAGAATCGGGACGGCGATCACCCACGAGATTATCTGGCCTACCAGCATCGCGAGTCCAACTGAGAGTCCGACGAGATGGCCCGCTCCCAGAAGAGCGAGGGACCACGCGATGTCGTAGCCGGTTGACGCTCCCCCTCCCAGACTGATGACGCCCCCGAGTCCGCCGGCGATGAACCGCGTCGCGCTCACAATCGCGAGTCCCGCCGAGGCGACGGAGCCGAGGATGACGGCGCGGAGTCCTTCTTTCGCTTCGCCGGTGTCGTCCTTCGTCTCGCCGCGCGTGCCTGATCCGACCTTCAGCACTTCTGCCGCCGCGACGCCTTCCGGGTAAGGAAGGTCGGACGTCGTCACCAGCGCGCGTCGGAGCGGAATCGTAAACACCACGCCGAGCACTCCGCCGCTCAGGCAGATGAAGAACGATTGCCAGAATGGGAATCCCGTCCACCAGCCGACGATCACGAGTCCCGGCAAAACGAAGATGATCGCCGACAACGTGCCCGCCGCCGAGGCGACGGTCTGGACGATGTTGTTCTCGAGGATCGACGAGTCCTTGAAACCGGCCAGGATCGCCATCGAAATCACCGCTGCGGGGATCGACGAGGCGAAAGTGAGGCCGACCTTGAGACCGAGGTAGACGTTGGCCGCGGTGAAGACCGTCGTGATGAGCGCGCCGAGAATCAGGCTGCGTATGGTGAGTTCGTTGGGTTTCATGCGCTAAAATCTTACACCCAAAATGCGATGCGACGAGTACCCCCCGGGTGATGCGGTCAGTGGCTCGTCGCGGTTCGGACGATCCAATCCGCCATCAGCTTGTGAAACCCCGTCGCAAGCCGCGGCCAATCCCATGGAGCACCGCGCGGCGTCACCATGAGGAATCCGTGCGATGCATTCGGGAAAGTCTGAAAGGTGGCGCGCGCTCGCGTGCGTGGAAGCATGGCCTGCTCGATCAGCGCTCTGCTCTTCGCGGCGGGAACGAGCTGATCCTCTGCTCCCCACATCGCGAGAACCGGCACGTAGACGCGCGACCAGACCGGAAGCGGATCAAAGTCCAACACTGACAATCCACGAGACCCGAGCTTGTCGACGGGTCCCGCCGGCAGGTCGGCTGCGCGAAACCA
>DASWBC010000332.1:0-2134 GCA_036390815.1 Gemmatimonadaceae bacterium | reverse complement strand
CCTTCCGCGATTCAGTCCGACGAAGCCCCTTGCCGGGTTGGATTCCCGGCAACAGCATGCACACCGTTGCAATCAATGCGACCGAAGCAGAGGTCGACTCGGCCGCGCGCTACTTTTCGGGCCTCCGATTTACGCCCCGGGCTCGAGTGATCGAAGTAGCGCGCGTTCCACGCGTGCGCGAGGCGGGATTCGTCTATGCGCGCATCCCAGGCCTGGGAACCGAGCCGCTCGGCAGCCGGATCGTCGAAGGTCCGCCCGATTTCGAGCGTCATGAGCTCCGAGACGACGGCATGACGTACATCGCGTACGTGCCACGCGGGAGCATCAAGCGTGGGCGCTCCATCGCGACGACCGGACCGATCGGAATCACCACCGCTTGCGTCACGTGCCACGGCGCAAATTTGACCGGCACAGGTCTCATTCCGCCGCTTGCCGGACGCTATCCCACGTATATCGTCCGCCAGCTCCTCGCGTTCGAGACGGGCGCGCGATCTACACCCGCTTCGCAGCCCATGCAGGCCGTAGTCGCTCGGCTGTCAGTTGAGGATATGATCGCGGTAGCCGCTTACGCCGCTTCGCTGGTTCCTGCGAATCACTCTCGCTAGCCGTTAAAGGGAATTCGTCAGCGTCGGTGGGGAAACGCGAATCAATGCTTCACCGCCATTGCCCCGCCAGCAACCCCGTCCAGCTCCGCCAACGTTTCCGCCGACAGAGTCAACTCCCCGGCGGCCAGGTTCTCGCGGAGGTGGGCGAGTGACGATGTCCCCGGGATCAACAGAATGTTGGGCGACCGGTGCAGGAGCCAGGCGAGCGCGACCTGCATCGGCGTGGCGCCGAGTTGCTCCGCGACCGCCGACAGCGTCGAAGATTGCAGCGGCGTGAATCCGCCGAGCGGAAAGAACGGCACGTACGCGATGTTCTGTCGGACCAGGTCGTCGATGAGTGCGTCGTCGCGGCGATGAGTGAGGTTGTAATTGTTCTGCACGCACACGATGTCGGTGATCGCCTGCGCTTCGGCCAACTGCGCGGCGGTCGCGTTGCTCAACCCGATATGGCAGATGAGTCCTTTGCGCTGAAGATCGGCGAGCACTGTCACCTGCCTGGCGATCGATCCTTCCTGCGTCGCGAGGCCGGACCCCATCACTCGATAGTTGACGATGTCGAGTGCGTCGAGGCCGAGGTTGTGGAGATTATCGTGAACGGCGGCGATCAGTTCATCGGGCGAGTTGGCCGGCTGCCACGACCCGTCTGGTGGACGCCGACCCCCGAGCTTGGTGACGATCACCAGACCCTTCGGGTATGGATGCAACGCTTGCCGAATGATCTGATTGGTGACGTGCGGGCCGTAGTAGTCGGACGTGTCGATATGATTCACGCCGGATGCAACGGCCTCGCGAAGGACGGCGACGGCGGCGTCCGGATCCTTGGGCAGGCCCCACGCGTTGGGGCCGGCCAGCTGCATCGCACCGTACCCTATCCGGCTGACTGTCAATGATGTGCCGGGAAAAGTGAACCGGCCGCCGAGCGTGGGTTTAGTCATCGGTGCTCCTTTGCTGCGTCTTTCATCGTGTGCTCCCTTGCTGGCCTATCGTGCGAAAACTGTGCTGCGGCCAATCTCAGAACACGAGCGTCTGAATCGAACGGGGTAAGCTGCTGACCTCCGCGGCGTTGCCGTCCAGCCAGAGAAAATAGGAAATCTTCTGATCGGTTTTGTTCATTACCACCACCGACACTTTTCCATCAGGATTCACAAAAGCGGTGGAAAGCAGCGCACTTCTGCTCGGTGCGCTGGCAATTTTCCGCGCGCCCGGGCGGACAAACTTTGAAAAGTGTCCGATGTAGTAATACGAGTTTGTGTAGGTGATCTCGCCCGTTTTCGTATCGGCGTGAACCGGTGCGAAGCAGAAGTTCTGGACGTGATTCGGTCCACCCTGTTCATCGAGCAGGACGTTCCAGTCTGTCCAGCCGACAGCACCGTCGTTGAAGTCATTGATCATCGAGCGGCCGTACGCCTCGCCGAGTCTCCAGTTGTGAAGATCTTCGGCCTTGAAGGACTCGACGCAGCCTTCGGTGAAGATCAGGTGCTTATCCGGGAAGGTCTCGTGCACGAGCTTGACGTTATCGAACATCTGGT
>DASWBC010000331.1:0-2538 GCA_036390815.1 Gemmatimonadaceae bacterium | reverse complement strand
CCGCAGCCCTAAGAATGAGTTTTTGGAGCGCGGACATCACGGCGATGTCCGACACCTTGATGCGCCAGCGCGCATCGGGATGCCGGCGGAAGGTGCCGGTTCCGGTGCAGGGCACATCGATCAAAACGGCATCTACCGGGCGAATCGCCGGATTGCGCGCATCACCGACAAAGGGCAACAGGTTCGCGCTCTCCAGCCGGCGCTGATTCGCCAGCAGGCGTTGGAGTCGTCCGAACGATTTGTCGCTCGCGATCACGGTGCCGGCCGTGCGAGTGAGCTCGAGCGCCTTTCCGCCCGGAGCCGCGCACAGATCGGCGACCGTCGCGCCAGTAGGAACCGCTGCGTATTCGGTGACGAGCGTCGCGGCTGGATCCTGCACGAAGAACAGTCCCTTCTTGAACGCGCCAAGTTCTGTGAATGTCGTCCCGCCGGAGATCGCGATGCTGTCGCGCGCATATGGCGCGTCCGCAACGTGAACGCCCGCCGCTTCCATCATCGCCTCGAGCTGTTCGCGGACGATTCCGTACGGCCTGATCGCGATTGGAGCGTCGGCATTGTTAAGCGTCAGCAACCGCTCGGTGTCCTGTTCGCCCCACAGGTCGATCCAGCGCGCGATGAGCCAGCGCGGGTGCGAGTACTTGAGAGCCAGGGCATCAACCGTGTCCGATGGTGCAGCGGTGATGAGCTGGTCCCGCTCGCGATCGGTGCGTCGCAGCACCGCATTTACGAGCTTGCTCGCCCCGATTCCATGTCTGCGCTTCGCCAGCTCGACGGTCTGTGCGATCGCGGCGTAGGCCGGCACGCTCCCCATGTTGAGGAGTTGATAGACGCCGAGCCTGAGGAGATCGATCACATCCGGATCGAGGCGCGCGAGTCCACCGCGCACGCGATCCGACAGGATCATGTCGATGCTGGCGCGAGTACGCAGCATTCCGTAGACGAGCTCGCGCGTCCAGCGCCGGTCGCGCGCATCCAGAGGATCGATACGCCGCTCGAACGACTGATCGAGAAACTCTCCGCGCCTTAAGTCGACGCAGATCTCCGCCGCCACGGCGCGCGCGGCGGTGACTCCGCCGACGGTTGCAATGGTGGTGTTCACGATCCGAGCATCCCAACCGTGGGAGAAGAAGGAACCGCGACCTCGCGCCGCGGCATTCTCCCCGCGAGATACGCGTGCCTTCCGGCTTCGACCGCGACTTTCATTGCGGCGGCCATGCGAATCGGATCCTGCGCCGCGGCGATTCCCGTATTCATGAGAATTCCATCCACGCCCTGCTCCATTACGATGCACGCGTCGGACGCAGTACCCACGCCAGCGTCCACGATTACGGGCACAGAGAGCCGCTGTTTGATTGTGCGGATCGCATAAGGATTCAACATGCCGAGTCCGGAACCAATGGGAGATGCCAGTGGCATAACCGCGACGGCGCCGGCGTCCTCGAGCCTGAGCGCCGTGACGAGATCGTCGTTGGTGTACGCCAGGACCTTGAAGCCCTCGTCGACGAGAGTCTTGGTCGCCTGGAGGAGTCCGATGGTATCCGGAAGAAGAGTCTGCTGGTCGCCGATGACCTCGAGCTTCACCCACTCGTTGAACCCCGCGGCCCGAGCAAGACGGGCGTAGCGAATCGCGTCGCTCGCATTGAAGCAGCCGGCGGTGTTGGCGAGCAAGAAGAAATGATCCGGATCGAGGTGATGCAGAATCGCTTCATCCTTCGAGCGATCGAGGTCGACACGGCGCACAGCGACCGTTATGACTTCGGCGCCCGACGCTTCGATCGAGTCGATCATCTGCGCGTTCGACGCATACTTGCCGGTGCCGACCATTAAACGCGAACGAAACTCGTGCCCCGCGATCACGAGTGGCTGCGGATCGGTGAGAGTCGCCGTGGAAATCAAATCAGCATGTGCCATCGCGTACTCTCAGCCCCCACCGACGAAGTGCACGATCTCGAACGCGTCACTCGCAGCGAGGTCGAGCGATGCAAAGGACGATCGGTCGCGCAGAATGGTTCCGTTCCGCTCGACGACTACTGTGCGCGCGTCGAGCCCGAGCGATGCGAGAAGGTTCGCCAGTGTCCAACCTGATGGAACACTTCGATACGTGCCGTTCACACGAAGAACGACAGCGCTTACAGTTTGCGCCGCGTTGATCGTGATTGTCACCCCTCCCGCCGCCGCTTCCGTCACAATTCCGCCCGACTCAGTCATACCTGTGAAAGATAGCGGCTCGCAGCGAGTTCCGGACTCTCGTCGTTCCAGATTCCACGAATGGCGGCGACCCCGTGCGCCCCCCGGTGGGTGAGTGAGCGCACGTGCTCGGGACGGATGCCACCGATCGCGATCACCGGAAAGCTCACCGCCGCAACGACATCGTTGATGAAGCTGCTCTCGCGTCGAGGCAGACCGGGGTGGGTTTGCGTCTCGAATACGTGGCCAGCCACGCACCAGTCCGCCCCGGCCTGCTCGGCGTCGCGCGCCTCGTCGGGTGAGTGAACGCTGGCGCCGATCCGGAGCGCTGGAGCGATCCTCTGGACGTCG
>DASWBC010000330.1:0-2962 GCA_036390815.1 Gemmatimonadaceae bacterium | reverse complement strand
TTTCCCCTATCCGATCGCCAACTACTACGTCATTCTCAGCGACCCAGCCACCTCTCCGAGCGCACCACCGCGCGTCGAGCCGTTGCCCCTCGACGAGGGCCCACACCGCATGTATGCCATTCAGTGGTTCTCTTTTGCTGCCATTTCCATTGTGGGACTAGCTATCTTCCTTAGACGCACATGAGCGAAACATCGGTAGGCCTGGCGAGCGAGAAGGAAGCGCGAGACGTCGCCGAGTTGGCGCGTGAGACCGAGTGGACGCACCCCAGCTTCGTTCGCGAGCTGTTCCTCGGGCGATTCCGTTTGGACCTGATTCACCCGCATCCGCCCTCGGACGTGGCGGAAGAAGCGCGAGCGAAGCCATTCATGGACAAGCTGCGCGCGTTCATGGAGCGGGTGGATTCCGAAGAGATCGACCGAACCGGCGAGATCCCCGAGTCGCTGGTGCAGGAGCTGCGCGACATGGGCGCGTTCGGCATCAAGATCGGCAAGGAATACGGCGGGCTCGGCCTGTCGCAGATGAGCTACATTCGCGCGATCGAGCTGGTGACCTCCAAAGACGGGTCGATTACCGCGCTCCTCTCAGCCCATCAGTCGATCGGAGTTCCACAGCCGCTCAAGCTCTTCGGCACCGAAGAACAAAAGCGCAAATATTTTCCGCGACTCGCCAAGGGAGCGATCTCGGCGTTTGCGTTGACCGAAGTCGACGCGGGATCTGATCCTGCCAACATGCGCTGCACCGCAACGCCAACGGCGGATGGAAAGCACTTCATCATCAATGGCGAGAAGCTCTGGTGCACGAATGGAACGCGCGCCGAACTGTTCGTGGTGATGGCGCAGACGCCGGAGAAGGTGATTGCCGGCAAGCCGCGTAAACAGATCACAGCTTTCATCGTTGAGGCCTCTATGCCCGGCGTTGAGGTCGCGCATCGACTGCGCTTCATGGGACTCAAGGCGATCGAGAACGGCGTCATCCGCTTCACCAACGTGAAGGTCCCGCGCGAGAACATCCTGTGGGAAGAAGGAAAGGGATTGAAGCTCGCGCTCGTCACGCTCAACACTGGACGTCTCACAATTCCGGCCGGCTGCGCGGGCGCGGGCAAGCAGATGGTCTCGATCACCCGCAAGTGGGCGAATGAGCGCGTCCAATGGGGTCAGCCGATCGGAAAGCACGAAGCCGTCGCGCAGAAGATCGCGCGCATGGCGGCTTACACTTTCGCGATGGAAGCGGTGGCCGAGCTTTCGGCCGCGCTCTACGAGCAGGGTGGCTACGACATTCGCCTCGAGGCGGCGATCGCGAAGCTCTTCAACACCGAGGCCGGTTGGAGAATCGTCGACGACACCGTGCAGATCCGCGGTGGACGCGGTTATGAGACAGCCGAATCACTAGCCTCTCGCGGAGAGCCGGCGATACCGGTAGAGAGGGCGATGCGCGACTACCGCATCAATCTCATCTTCGAGGGATCGTCGGAGATCATGCGGCTTTTCATCGCCAGAGAGGCGGTCGACTATCACTTCAAGCTCGCGTTCAACATCGTCAACCCCGAGTCTACGTTCAGGGAAAAACTCTCGGCAATGGCGAGCGCGACGCCGTTCTACCTGGCCTGGTATCCGTCGCGCTGGCTGAACGCATCGAGGTTGAAACGCTACAGCGAGTTCGGCAAGCTTGCCCGCCACGTGCGGTACATCGAGCGGACCACGCGTCATCTCGGGCGCTCGATCTTCCACGCAATGGTGAAGTTCGGTCCAAAGCTCGAGAAACGGCAGATGGTGTTGTTCCGCACGGTGGACATCGGAGCGGAGCTGTACGCGATGTCGGCCGCGTGCGCGAGAGCGCAGATGTTGTCGAAGCAGGGACGGCCGGAAGCCGTCACGCTCGCCGACACGTTCTGCATTGAAGCGCGCGACAGGATCAAGGCGCACTTTGATGCGCTGTTCGGACCCAACGACCCCGCGCTGTACAAGGTCGCGATGGAAGTTCTCCGCGGTGAACACGCGTGGCTCGAGCAGGGAATCGTGTCGAGTCTCCCAGTGCCCGAGAAAACGAAGCGGCGTCCCCCTGGTGGGGGCGCCGCTCCGGGCGCAGCGAGCGCCAAACCGATTTCCGATTCGACGACCGTGAAGGTGGGCGCTACCAAGTAGCGCCCACCAACAAAATCGCCCCTACGCGACAGCCGGTGTCGCGACGGGTTTGGCGGTGTAGCCGATCGCCAGCATGACGACGCCGAGCAGGCAGTGAAGCCAGATATCGGGTCCAGCCAGCGGAACGAAACCAAACCCGGTCGGCGACAGGAATCCGATGATCGTCAGCACGATGTAAATGACTCCTGCCACGGTGAAGAACTGCTTCGAACCTCCCCAGCTTCGTGAAGCGGTAAGCCCCCAGGCTCCGAACAGCAGGTGCACGATGTTGTGCAGGAGATTGACGGGGAAAATGCCGAGCGCTTTCGCGGCGAGCGCAGGATCGGTCGGCTGCATCGCCATGCCGCCCTTCGCGAAAAACCCGACGAGTGCTATAAGGATGAACACGACGCCGAACACCGCCGCCAGCTTCTGAATCGTGGAATTCATGCTGTGCATCTCCTGTGGTTGGATTGCGCTTCGGGAATCAGCTCCGCGCGCGCAACTAAGCTAAGTGCGCGTGTCGCTTTATCCTACAACGCATCTGTGCCGTGTTTGCGCGCTTCCGGAATCATTGCGTGTGTCCGTTTGTGCGCGTCCTGAGATTTTCGCGCGGTCGGTCGGCGAGGATGTCCTCTTCGGGGCAGAGCCGATCGCTCGCCTGTCGCTGGAGCGCGCGAAGCGCACTCCAGCGACAGACTCGTCTCCGGGTGCCCCTCCGAGGACACCCTCATCGCCCTCCCTCTCGAGATTTGTGGCCGCGACGTCGCGGTCGTGAGCGAGGATCGCGTGAGCGCGCGCTCACGTTGGCGCGGGACGCGTGTGCCAACTCGGGCGCGCA
>DASWBC010000329.1:0-1619 GCA_036390815.1 Gemmatimonadaceae bacterium | reverse complement strand
CGACATCTTCGGTTACGGGCCGCTGGAGCGTCTCTTGACCGATTCGACGATCTCCGAGGTGATGGTGAACGGCTGTTCCGATATCTGGATCGAACGTGACGGCCGGCTTTCGCAGACTCCGCTGCGGTTCTCGGATGATTCGCAGCTTCGCCGGATCATCACGAAGATGGTCGGCCAGATCGGCCGGCGCATCGACGAGTCGTCCCCGATGGTGGATGCTCGGTTGCCGGACGGGTCCCGTGTGAACGCCATCATTCCGCCGTTGTCACTCTCGGGGCCGCTGCTCACGATCCGACGCTTCGCGAAGGAGCGCTTCGGTCTCGACGAGTTGAAGAGCCTTGGGACGATTAGCGGCGAAGCGGCGGAGTTCCTCTGTCAGTGCATCAAAGCGGATCTCAACATTCTCATCTCGGGCGGAACAGGCTCAGGGAAGACGACGATGCTCAATGCTCTGTCGGCCGCCGTGCCCGATACGGATCGCATCGTCACGATCGAGGACGCCGCTGAGCTGCAGTTGAAGCAACGTCATGTCGTCAGGCTGGAGTCGCGCCCGAAGAACATCGAGGGCGAAGGCGAGGTGACGATCCGCGACCTCGTTCGCAACGCGCTCCGAATGCGCCCTGACCGGATCATCGTCGGAGAGGTGCGCGGCGCAGAGGCGCTCGACATGCTTCAGGCCATGAACACCGGCCATGAGGGCTCGCTGTCGACCATTCACGCGAATGCACCGCGCGACGCACTCAACCGGCTCGAGACGATGGTCTTGATGGCCGGTTACGAGTTGCCGGTCAAGGCGATCAGGCAGCACGTCACTGCGGCGCTGGATCTGATCATCCAACTCGACCGCCTGGACGACGGAACTCGTCATGTGACCCAGATCACCGAGGTCCAGCGGATGGAGGGCGACATGATCACTCTCCAGACGTTGTTCGAATACAAGCTCGAGCGCGTCGAGGCCGACGGCAAGATCATCGGGCGCCTTCAGCCGACGGGACTGCGCCCCTCGTTCCTTGCCAAGTTCGAGCGTCATGGGATCGCGCTTGCAGCGACGAGCTTCGGAGATTCGAACGTGGCGATGTTCGGAGTCAAAGGGGACGGCGGCGACGACGCATGGCTCAGAGCCGGTGAGGCCCGGTGAGACTTCGCGCGTCCTTTCTGCTGATCATCGCGGCGCTCGGCCTCAGCTTCGTCCCGCTTGCAGCCGCAGACATTCAGCTGACTCCGGTAGAGAGATTGGGCTTTCCCGATCGTGCGTACATCGTCGACCTCAATCGAGACGAGAACCTCTCGGCGAAGCGCTTGCGTGTATCGGAGAACGGCGCACCCGTACGCCACTTCACAATCAGTCCGCTTGCCGGCAGCTCCATCGACTCTGCAGTGATGCTCGCCATCGACGCGAGCAACAGCATGGCTGGAAGCCCTTACCGCTCGGCAGTCAACGCAGCGCGTGCGTTTGCTCTCGGTAGGACGGGTGCGGAGCGAATCGGAATAGTCGCCTTCAACCACGACGTCCAGGTCATCCAAAAGCCGACCCTCAACTCGGATGAACTTAGCGCTGCACTCGATCGGCGGCCCGCACTCGCTTACGGCACGCACATCTACGACGGAGTAATGGAATC
>DASWBC010000328.1:0-10493 GCA_036390815.1 Gemmatimonadaceae bacterium | reverse complement strand
GACCGCGTAAATCATACTGTACGCAACGCTGGACCCGTTTCGGAATTCGTAATGGAACCGCACGCCATCCGGTTCAAGAGTGGCGCGGGCGAGGAAATGAATTCGTCCGGGCAGGTCCCGTTCGTACTCCAAGGCGTTCGGTATGCGGCGCCATTTGGGCCGCTCCCCGCGCACGCCGGGCTGCCAGCGATATAACTGCGCGGCTTCTGTGGTTTCCTGCCTTACGGCCGTGACATGCTCGGGAAACACTACTTCGATCTCGCGATCTGACACGGGGTGGCCGCGCAAGATGATGCGAAGGGTCGGATTCGCGTGCTCATCGGCAACCAACAGCTGCAAGCCGGTCCGACTCTGGATAGGCGAAAGCGCTTGGGCTCGGAGACAGGTGCCGAAGCTCTGAAGCGCGACGAACGCTGTCAAAAACCTGATCATTTATGGGCCGCTCAGTCTGCTTGCCGGAACCAGCAAGAGCTTCCGGAACTCGACCTCCGATCCTTCCGACTGCAGAGCGATCTGGCCATGATCGGCGGTCGCGTCCGAACCGTCATTGACCAGATCTCCGTTGACCCAGACTCTGATCGAGCGGCCGACAGCCTCGATCACCATGGTATTCCATTCGCCAAGCGGCTTCTCGGAGCTGTCGGTCAGATTGAGGATGCGCCGCGCCTTGCCCTCCGTGGTCCCCCACTCGGCCGGTGGTCCGCGCCGACGGTCCATGTCGGGAACGCGGATGTCTTCCAGGATGCACCAGAAATCGCCGGCGTTCCCGTGCTCCATCTGCACCTCGATGGAACGCGGAAACATCCCGTAGAGAGCGCGCGGTGTCGACGCATGCACCAGGACTCCGGCGTTCCCGGGCGCAGCAGGAAAGCGGTACTCAACCTCCAGCCGATAGTTGCGGTAGCTGATATCGGTGATGAGATGCCCGCGCGGCTCACCCAGGGTTACGAGCATGCCGTTGCGCACGATGAACGGATTGCGGACGCGCACGTTGGAGTCAGCGGGAACGTCGACGTGCCAGCCGGAGAGGTCTCTACCGTTAAAGAGGCTTTGTGGCTGTTGCTGTTGCGCGCACCGAGACGACGAGCCGAAGGTCGTGGCCAAGCCGACCGCGAGGATCAGGAACGATTTCATCGACAGAAAGTGTGGCCTCGCGCCCAAGCCGTCCAGGCTGCAGTCTATTGTATGCGCAAATCCATTGGTATGCACACATCCCTACGTACGGTCGTCGCCGTGGCGTTGGCCGCGCTCGCGCCACTCTCGGCGCAATCTCAGAACAGGGCCCCCATCCTCGCCGTCTTCGCCCACCCCGACGACGAGCGCGTGATCGGTCCGCTTCTGTCGAAGCTCGCGAGAGAGGGACGCGAGACACATCTCGTGATCGCCACCGACGGCTCCAAGGGCGTTCGCGATTTCGCCCACATCCCCGCCGGGCCTGAGCTCGCCGCCGCGCGCACCAAGGAGGCGCAATGCGCCGCCAATCGCCTCGGCGTGCGACAGCTCCACCTTCTCGGCCTTCCGGACGGCGGACTCGCATCGTTCGAGGTGCTGGGCAAACTCCGCTCGGGGATCGCGGCGATCATCGACTCCCTCAAGCCCGCGGCGATCATCACGTTCGGTCCGGAGGGAGGCACTGGGCATCCCGATCACCGGTTGGTCGGCGATGTCACAACCCAGATCGTGCAGAGCGACGCGCGCTATGCGAACATCGATCTTCTTTACGCATCACTGCCGACCGAGCGCCTTCGGACCGCGCCGCGGGCCAATCCCACCGTGAACGGAATGGCGGAGGTTCTGCTCACCGTGCGCGTGCCGTTCGAAGATCGTGATCTCGTGGCGGGACGCGAGGAGTACGCGTGTCATCGCACGCAGTACGCCCCCGCGGAGATGGACTCGGTCAACAAATATCTCGCACACGCATGGAACGGAACCGTGTGGATGCGTCCCTGGAACGGGACGCTGCACGATCCCGGACTCTTCAAACCTTAGCGCCTGGACCGCCAGCCTTTGATAACCGTGTCGACCGCGGGAGATGCATTCGTATCAGGCCCCGGGCGGGCGCCCGCTTCGAGAAGCAGTCTCGCTACCCCCGCGTGATCATGGCGGGTGTTGCCAAACCGGGAACCGTGACAACACCAGCCGAACGGTGTGGCATCGTAGTGAGTGTCTCTGATCTCGACCAAATCACGCGCGTCGGGGCGCCGTAGCAGTAAAGCGACTGTCTCCGCTGAGCCCTCCCACGCCGCGCAGTGCAACGCCGTGCCGCTATCGTGACCAGGCGTTCGCGGATCGAATCCGAGCTCGCTCATCAGCGCGACGGCTCGCGCGTCGCCGTGCCACGCGGCGTCGCTGATTGCCCGATGATCGCTGGGCGTCATCGATTTGATCATTCCGGGATGTTTGCGCAAGAGAGTGCGTGCGGCAGCTTCATCGCCGCGCCGGCACGCGAGAAGCAGACGCTGGAGCGGAGACGCAAACTCCAGCATCGTTTGCAAAGTGTCCTGCTGCTCGAATTGCGCCGCGACGTCCAAGGGCGAGCGACTGTCGCCGATCGTCCAGAAATAGATGTGATAGCTGCTTGGCGGCCGCTCTGCGTATTCACCCTGTCCCGTCCGTAAGCAAAGGAGTTCGGGATTGGCTTTCAGCATCGCGCGCACCTTCTCGCTCAGTCCGAGCGCCGCCGCGAGAAAGATGTCCGCCGACGCCCCGCGCTCGACGAGATAGTTCGCCAGCTCGAATCGCCCCGCGCCGCGCGTGCGATCGAGCATCCACGCCGCCGGCGTAGAGCGATGGTCCACGTCTCGCGCGTCGATATCCGCGCCGGCGGCGAGGAGCAGATCTACGACGGCGCGCGATGCTGCGAAATGGAGCGGGGTCTGCCCATCACCACCGCGCTCGTGTACGCGCGCCGGATCCTCGGCGATCATCCGGGCAAGGAGATCCGGGCGATCGAGGTGGGCCGCTGCGCAAGCATCGGGAATGGCGCCAGCCGCAATCAGCCTGTCCGCGGCGGCGCCCGTCGCGGCGTAGAGCGCGTGAAATCCGCCCGCCCACCAATCGCTTCGGCGATTCGGATCGGCGCCGAAGTCGAGCAGCACGTCGACAATTGCTGGATCGTCGGCGTAGGCCACAATCGCCGGTGAGTCGAACGCGAACAAAGGCTCGTTGATGCGTTTGCGCAATTCGGGGTGCATCTCGAAGAGGCCCCTCACGGCATGTGCATCGCGCCGCTCGAACGCGTCGTGCATCCGCATTTCAGGCGGACGCGTATCCTCCACGCGCGTTTCGATGTAGTGCTTGAGCGCCGCCCAGTTGTCGAATCCATATTCGCGGGCGAGGACGAACTGCGCGTCTGCGAGGACGACCTTCTGCTTGTCCGGCAATACGGAGCGGACCCGGGCCAGTGCCTCGGCCTCGCCGGACGCGCATGACTTAAGCAGCTCTTTCGCGAGCTTCTTCTGCTGCGCGAGATCCGAGGGGGATGGAAGAGAGCGAGCGAACGGTGACGACATGGGACGCCTCCTTCGTATATGGCCGGCGTCCGCACAATCGGCCCGAAGAGGGCGCTGGAATCACGCTACTACTCAAAGATGGGCGCAGCCCTTTCCGCGGACCGGTGGCGTCCTTTACGCCGAATCAAAAAACTAATACGCCGCGGCGAAGCTGCAAAGCCACCTTTCTGAAGACTCACTGCAAGTGCTGCGGACTAACGGCTGCGGAGTGCGGGCCAACTGCTACTACGGACCGCAAACTCACTGCGGATTGGGGAACTAACTGCGAATCGAGGGCCCGCCGTGAACTGAGGACCAACCCCGATTCGCACTACCTCATCTCAGTTCGCAGTTCGTAGTTAGTGTCCCAATCCGCTGTTAGTCTGCGATCCGCAATTGCAGTTGGCCCGCACTCCGCAGCGTTTAATCCGCAGTCGAGAGTCCGTCCAGGACGCTCAGCGATGGATTTCTAGAGTCACGCCGCCGAGCATGACCCAGCGATCTTCGTCGACGTAGGGTGTAGTATCGAAACTGTACTGCTTTTTCACGTGCCCCGACGCGAAGCCGCCATGGAAGTGCAGCGACATCAAAGCCCCAACCGGTGCCTCGACAGTCAACCAGTTCACAAGCGCGTTTTCCCAAACTGTGTAACTGGCTCTCGAGGCTTTGTCCGCGTAGCGCCCGACTGCAACGTTGAACCCGAACCCGCTGCTACTCGTCACTCCAGTTTGCAGATACGGCATCAGTCGACCGTTGGGAAACTCCGCAAGCAATCCAACTCCGGCCGCGACGGGACTGATCCACTTGCGCGGTGCCTGCAGGTACAGGTCAACGCCGGCGTAGGCATCTGCATCGGTAGGAGTTTGAATCCCGAGCCTCAACGCCGGTCGTGAGTCCTTCGGCGACCGAAATCCATAAGCGGCACTCGCCGCGAGCGTGCCGAAATAGAACGGCCCGGGGTCGTCACCGCCCTCATAGCGTGGGCCGCTTCCCAGGGCGGCGCTCGCGCCGCCGCTGAATCCGGGATGAACGTCTGGTCCATGGGCAATCAATGGAGCGCATGCTTGGATTGAAAGAACGACCACCGCAAATCCAAACCACTTGGGCGTATGTGCGCTCATGAGTGGAATGCACGCAAACGCCGGTCCATGCCTCACTGGCGGTTGCTATCGTTGCGGGATTCCGTAACGCGCGAGGATCTCGCGAACGCGGTCGATTGGGATCGCTTCAACTGTCCCACCCTTGCCACTCACTGTCGTCGCCTTGAACAACGAGTTGTAAATGGCTTCCTCAGTCGACTCGATCACCGCTTCGTACAACGCCGAGAGCTGCTCGGTATTTCCCATCTCCGTCGTAGTGAGTCGCGCTGCATCGCGGGCACGACGCACTTCCGGCGCGGTGGAGAACGCGATCACGTAATCGCCCGAACCGTTGCCGGCGACCGAGCCAGTGCGCGCGAGTCCCATTAGCGCGCGAGATGCGAGTCGCTTGAGATTGCGATCGGACAACGGCGCGTCGGTCGCGACAACCATCACTATCGAGCCGTCCGCGCTCGCGCGCGAACTATTTGCTGAAGACTTATGAGGAAGCTCACGACCCACTGGCGCGCCCATGATCTGCAGCACTCCGCCAAAGTTGGTCTGTACGAGCACCCCCACCGTGTAGTCGCCGACGGATGCCGGGACTTTGCGCGACGACGTTCCGATTCCGCCCTTCCACTCGAAGGCGCGCGTTCCAGTTCCGGCCCCGACGCTGCCTTCTTCCACCGGACCGCGATGTGCACTAGTTAGCGCCTGTCGCACCTGTGCTGCCGTTATCGGACGCGAGCGAATCGCCACGTTCAGCTCGTAGCCATCGTTCGTCTCGCCGACGACCGGGTTGATCGAGCGCACCTTGTCCATTCCGGGCTGAGCGAGCATCCACTCGACCATCGCGTCGGCAGCCTTCCACACGCAGAGGGTGCAGGTGAGAAGAATTGGAGTCTCGAGCTCACCAAGCTCATTTACCTGCGTGGAGCCGAGCAGCTTGCCGAAACCATTGCCAACGACGATCGCGGCTGGGACACGCTCCAGAAACAGATTGCCCGCGTGCGGCAGGATCGCGGTGATTCCGGTGCGAACTGAATCAGCTTCGATAACCGTCACCTGTCCGACGAGGACGCCGGCGACGTCAGTGATCGCGTTCAGCGGTCCGGGCGTCAGAATCCCCGGAGCAACGCCGATCTCTCGTGCCCGCGGCCGCACCTGTGCGCGAAGCAGGTGGGAATGGATAACTGCAACCGCAACAACGGTCACGACGATCGCGAGCGAGCGTTTATTCATCGCTGGATGACTAGAAGAGACCGACCTTGCCTCTCACCGATTCGATCAGCTTCGCGGGATCGTACCCGATCCCCTGCTTGAACACGATCTGCACGTTTCTCACATCGGAGATGTGCGTCGCAGGATCCCCGGCGATCACTACGAGATCCGCGTCCTTCCCCACCGCGATCGACCCCGCGCGATCGGCGCGCCCGAGAAATGTCGCGCCATTCAATGTGCCGATTCGGATCGCCTCCAGCGGCGTGAAGCCGGTCTCGACGAGCAGCTCCAGCTCGCGCTGGTTCGAGTAGCCGGGGATGACGCCCCCGCCACCGGTGGGGTCCGTGCCCGCGAGCAACAGTCCGCCCGCGCGGACGAATGCCAGCTCCATTGCGCGCGCCTTTGCGAAGAGCGAACCGTAAGTGGAAGTGGCATTGGCCGCCGTGGCCGCATGACGCTTTTCGAAATCTGCGCGGAGCTGCGGATCGAGCACATCCAATCCCGGAGGCAGCGGCCGGCCGGGGACGAAGGTCTCGAAAATCGTAAGCGTCGATGTGAGGGCGACGTGTTGCTTAACGAGTTCCGCAATAAGTGAACGGACCGCATCACCGTTCTGGTCGACCGCGGCAAATGCTGCCTGCCCTGCCCCCTGACCCGGACACTCGTCGGGCTTTTTGTTGGCGACGAAATCGGTGGACACGAAGAATCCATGCTCGAGGTCATCGATCCCGAGCGCGGCCGCCTCTCGATACGTCACGGAGCAGAGATGGCCGGTCACTTTTAGCCGGCGTTTGTGCGCCTCATCAATGGCCGCGCCCAGCTCGGCGCGCGTGATGTGCATGTACGCCTTGAACGACGTCGCGCCGGCATCGGCCCAGAAATTCACCATGCGCCGGGCGTCGTCGGGTCCCGTGAGCTCGTGCACCTGATCGAGACCGAGTCCGGGACCTTCGAGGTAGGGCGCGGTCGCATCGATCCAGGGACCCGGCTTCTTTCCGGCATCGATGTCCTTCTTGATTCCGAAGTCACCGAAGCCGTTCAGGTTGCCGCCGGTTCGCATCGATGTCACGCCCCCCGCGAGATAGAGTCGCGTGAAGCTCTCGGCCAGGTTCGCGTAGACGCCGGGACCGGTTGGGTAGAAGAGGTGCTCGTGCACCATCACCAATCCCGGGATCACCGTTTTCCCCGCGAGGTCGATTACCTGCGCGCCGCCGGGTATGGCGACCGACCGCGAGGCGCCGAGTGCGGCGATGCGACCATCGCGGATGATGAGGGTTTGATCATCGCGCGCCGGCGCACCGGTTCCGTCAATCACGCGGGCATGCGTGAGTGCGACGACGGGCGAATCGACCGCAACAAACGAGCGGACTGTCGCGGACAGCATGGGGCGCTGGGCGTCCAGCTCCGGCGAGGCAAGCAGCGCGAGCGCGAGTACCGTTTTGAGGGAGCGGTAGCACATGGAGCGAATCCTCAACTCTGGGTCTGAATCGATGCCACGACCATGGTTCGCACTCTTAGGAGAGGGTGCGATAAACCTGCGTCGAAGGGCATCGGGAGACAACTCTCGTTAGACGTTAGCCGGAGTTGTAAGCGCTTGCGGTGTGGATGTGGCCCCCGCAGGTTTCGTTATTCCCCGACAACTGGTGGATGAATGACTCGCGTTAACATCATGAGATTGGCTGCCTTTGCCGCTGTGTCGGCAGTGATTCCGAGCGCGTCCGGCGCTCAGCGTCTTACCGGCCCGAATCCGACTGGTGAGGTGCCTGCTCCCGTCTCCCTCGAGACCCGCGGACTGTTCCAGGAAAAATTCGCGCGCGTCGGCAGCGACGTATTCATAACTGGCCAGCCAACAGAGCGCGCGCTCCGCGACCTGCGCGCGCAGGGCGTGGTCACCGTCGTCAACCTCCGGACGCCGGAAGAGATGTCGAAGCGCGTGCCATTCGATGAAGCCGCGCTCGTCAAGGAGCTCGGAATGGAGTACGTGTATCTTCCGATGCGTGGAAACGCAGAATTCCCGTACTCGCCCGCGGCCGTGAAGTCGTTCGCGGCCGCGATGAGCGGTGCCAAGGGAAAAGTGCTGTTGCATTGCACGATTGCCTGGCGAGCCAGTCACCTGTGGGCTGCGTACCTGATTCAGTATCGTGACGTGCCGGTCGCGACCGCGCTCCAGCAGGCGCGCATGATCAATCTGATGGACGACATGCGGATGGACGACGACCGGCAGCCCGTCGAAGCGTTCCTTGGGCGAACGCTTCCTGAAGTGGGCCACCCTAGACAATAGCGCGCCCCGCGGACCGCGGAGCTTAGCTAACCGCGCGCTCCTGCGTCCCCAGCTTCAGCCTTTTCGACGTCTCCATTCGCACGCCCGCGCGCTCAGGAGCTCTCCCCCTCCCTGCGTCATCTAGGGGCAAGCTGCAACGGTTAGGTTCACATGATGCTCATTCAATACCTGGAGATTTCTTGACGCTGCTCGAACGCGCCATCGCGCTCGCTACAGTTGCCCTACTCGCGATCCACACGCGGGCTGAAGCCCAGACCACCCCGTCCCCCACCACTGCTGTGATCACCGGCCATGTGGTCGACTCCGCCACCAAACGTCCGATTGGCCTCGCTAATGTGGACCTGAAGATCGCTGGAGTTGCAGCTTCGGCGGCTCGCGCGGCCACTGGCACCGATGGATCCTTTCGTGTCGAAGGTCTCCAGCCGGGGCGCTATAGCGTTCGCGTTCGGGCGCTTGGATATACCCCGCGACCGCTCCCGCCGATCGAAGTCGGTCCATCGTCATCGAGCATCGACATAGGAACGGTGTTTCTAAATGCCGCGCCGGTCCAGCTGCAGTCGCTTCAGGTAACCGGCCAGAAGCAGGAGGTTCTGCTCGCTCCCGATCGCAACACTTACATCGTCCACGATATGCCGACCACCCGCGGCGGTACCGCGCTCGATGTGCTTCGCAACGTTCCCTCTGTCGATGTCGACATCGACAACGTCGTGAGCATGCGCGGCAACACCGGCGTGATAGTCCAGATCAACGGCCGTCCGAGTCCGTTGAAGCCGGCGCAGCTTGGGAATTTCCTCTCTCAGCTACCCGCTGACATCGTCGACAAAGTAGAGATCGTGACCAATCCGTCGGCACGCGACGACCCCGAGGGAGTCGCGGGAATCATCAACATCATCCTCAAGGAGAAGCCCGAGGCCGGCAAGAGCGGCGCGCTTACCTTCGGCGGTGGCACCACGGGACACGTCGATGTCGGCGGCAACGTCGGCTACGAGCGCGGCCCGCTGTCCTTCTATGGCAGCTACGGATTCCTGCGTGACAGCCGTCCGAGAAAGGAGGCGCTCTTTCGCGAGAATCTGTATCAGGATCCGATGACTCTGCTCGAGGAAGCAGCGACACGCACGCAGATTCCGCTGGTCCACACCCTCACCGGCAGCCTTGACTACGCACCGGGCGCGAGCGACGCACTCTCCCTGGAGACGGTTTACAGCACACGCATCGAACTCGAGACGTACAACGTCTTGTACAATGATCTGAGTGCAACGCGCGATCTCACCGGTCTCAGCGACCGATTCACGCGCGGCACAAACCACGAGTTCAGCTTCGAGTCGGCGCTGGCGTACAAGCGCAGTTTCGCTGACAAGGGACACAAGCTGTCGAGCGAGCTTCGCATCACCCGCGATGGCGAAGGTGGGCCGACGAGCACGATCGCGCGCGATTTGGCCCTCGATGGGACACCAGCCGACACATCCGCCCTCGAGAACCAGACTCCGTGGGAGCACCCGCGCGAATACTCATTGAAGGCGGATTACGTGCGGCCGCTCGCGAACGATCTGCGCCTCGAGACTGGATACAAGGGATCGCTGCAGCGCTTTCATACGACTCTCGATACCAACGTCTTCGACTCGGCGCAGAGCGCGTACGTGCCGGACCCGACACGCATCAGTGATTTCACCTATCGCCAGCTGGTCAACGCCGCGTACGGAATGCTCGACGCGGACCGCGGCAAGTTCCAGTTCCAGGGTGGAGTCCGTGTCGAGCGTGCGTCGACTCAGTTTCATCTGCAGAACAGTGGCACGCAGTACGACAACCAGTACAACAGCTTTTTCCCAAGCGCGCTCATTGCCTACCATGTAGACGACGAGCACCAGCTCAAGCTGAGTTATTCGACGCGCATCAGACGGCCCGACGACACGGATCTGCTCGACCCGACGCCGCACCTTCTGGATCCACTCAACATCTCCCGCGGCAATCCGTACCTGAAGCCGGAGTACATTCGCGCGCTGGAGTTCGGAATTCAGCGCTCGACCGACCGAATGACGGTTCAGGTCACGCCGTTTTACCGCCACACGCTCGATGCCATCCGAACGATTCGCACGATCGACACCGGGGGCGTATCGACGCGGACATTCGCGAACGTTGCTTCAACCGACGCCTACGGGACCGACGTCACCGTCGCGATGAGTGGTGGAAGAGTGGGTGGATTCGTGGGTGGCAGTGGATTCAGGCAGGTCAGTGACGCCGCCAATCTGTCGCCGGGCTTTTCCGCCAGAACCTATGGCTGGACGGCGCGGACCAACGCGACGTTCCGCGTCTCGAGCACGGTCGATGTGCAGACACTGCTCTCCTATCAGGCGCCTATGATCGTGGAGCAGGGACGGAATGCTGCTCGTACGCGTATCAGTGCCGCTGTGAGACAGAAGTTGA
>DASWBC010000327.1:0-8732 GCA_036390815.1 Gemmatimonadaceae bacterium | reverse complement strand
AACGTCGCGGTCAACAGGACGCGCGATGGCGGAAAAACGTGGGTGGTTATCCGCGGATCTCCGGGGGGCGATGACTATCACCAGGCGTGGATCTATCCAGCGGATCCGAACACGATGATCGTGGCGAGCGATCAGGGCGCGATCATCACGCGCAACGCGCGCGCGAGCGATCCGCGTGAAGTCACCTGGAGCTCGTGGCTCAATCAACCGACGGCACAGATATACCATCTCTCGGTCGATTACCGTTTTCCGTACTGGGTGACGGGCGCGCAGCAGGACTCGGGCGCGATCGCCGTTCATTCGCGTGGCAAGTTCGGCCAGATCTCGATGCACGATTGGGAGCCGATCGCTCCTGGAGGAGAGAGCGGCTACACCGCCGGTGATCCGCTCAATCCCGGCGTGGTTTTTGGTGGAGACGGGCAGCGGTGGAATCTCGACGCCAACATTCCGGTCGAGGGAACGACGAGTCCGAAAACACCGGAGCCCGCGCGCGGCGATTGGACCCAGCCGCTGGTCTTCTCGAAAGCCGATCCGCACTCTCTGTATTACGCGAATCAATTCCTGTTCAAGACGACTGACGGGGCGAAGACGTGGGCGCAGATCAGTCCCGATCTCACGCGCACGGAGGTCTTCATTCCGCCGACGCTCGACGCCACCGCCGCGGCATCGGTCGATCGCAATGGCAAGCGCGGGGTCATCTTCACGATCGCCCCCTCGCCATTGCGCGCACCGCTCCTCTGGATCGGAACCGACGATGGCTACATCCATCTCACCTCGGACGATGGGACGAGCTGGCAAAACGTGACGCCCGCCGCGATCACGCCCTGGAGCAGAGTAACGATGCTGGAAGCGTCGCACTTCGATCCGGGCACCGCGTACGCGAGCGTCGACCGACATCAGCTCCAGGATTTCGAGCCCTACATCTATCGCACCCGCGACTTGGGGCGGACGTGGCAGCAAATCACGAAGGGACTGCCGTCCGGAGTCTATGTGCACGTCGTCAAGGAGGATCCGCACCGACGGGGACTGCTCGTCGCCGGCAGCGAGCGCGGCATTCACGTGTCGTTCGACGATGGAGACAACTGGCAGTCGCTCCAGCTCAACGTGCCGGTGACGTCGATGCGCGACTTCGAGTTCTACGGCAACGATCTCATCCTCGCGACCCACGGACGCGGCTTCTGGGTGATCGACGACATTAGCGCGCTGCGTCAATTGGGCGACGCGGTAACGCGTGATGACGCCTACCTGTTCAAGCCGTCGGACACGATCAACTTCATCGAAGGCAATGACAACGGGACGCCGTTGCAGAAAGACGAGCCCCATGGCGAGAATCCACCCAATGGCGCAGCGATCGACTACTACCTGAAGAGGGCACCGAACACGCCGGTGGTGATCGAGATCGTCGACTCGAGCGGGGCGGTGGTGCAGACATTCTCGAGCGACCCGAACGCCCAGCGTCCGCCGGCGGGTCGCGGAGCGGGAGCGGCAGGCGCGTCGCAACCCACGGGAATTCCGCGGGTATCTCCGCTCTGGCAGACTCCTCCAGAGCTGCCGTCGGCGACCGCCGGAATGCACCGGGTGACGTGGAACCCGCTGCGTCCCAGACCGCGTGGCGCGCCGCCGGCGGATGAGGGCGGTCCGCTGGACCGGCACTACCTTGGGAACTTTACAGCGAAGCTGACGGTGAACGGGAAGACCTACGCGCAGCCGTTCGTGGTGAAACCGGATCCCAGGACGCAGCGTTCGTAACTATGAAATTTCCTCCAGGCATTACCTCAGCTTGATTCCTTTGGAGCTCAGCATGGCGCACACACTTCGCATTCTCGCCTCCCTCACCTTGGTCGCGGGTTCGGCATTGGCCCAGGGGACTCACAGTAACCAACCCACCGGCGGAGCCGGCGGAACGCACTCAGTGGACGCGCGAGTCAAGGCGCTGCACACGCTCCTCAACGAACAGTGGGAGTACACCCTCCGCACCTCGCCCGAATTCGCATCGATACTCGGCGACAAGCGCTACAACGACAAGCTCAGCGATTTCTCGCAGGCGGCGATCGAAAAGGACATCGCGCAGAATCGCGTTTTCCTGACGAAGTTCGCGGCGGTCGATGCTACCGGCTTTCCCGAGCAGGAGAAACTCAATCGCGATCTGATGGTGAGAAACCTCCGCGAAACGCTCGATGCCGTGAAGTTCAGGGATTGGGAGATGCCCGTCAACCAGATGAGCGGGATACACATCGACGCGCCGCAGCTCGTGACTTCCCTCTCGTTCGAGACCGTCAAGGACTACGACGACTACATCGCGCGTCTCAAGCAGCTGCCGAAGGCAATCAGGCAGGTGACCGTGCAAATGCGGAAGGGCATGGGCGAAGGTCTGATGCCGCCGAAGATTCTGCTGGTGCAGGTGGCGAAGCAGGCGAACGATCTAGCGACTCAAAGACCGGAAGATTCTCCGTTCGCCATTCCGACGACGAAGTTCCCGAAGGAATTCTCCGCGGCCGATCAGGAGCGTCTCCGCAACGGAGTCCTCTCGGCGCTTCGCGATAGCGTTCTGCCGGCGTATGTCCGGTTCACGGCCTTCGTCCATGACGAGTACGCTCCGAAGGGGCGCACCGAAATCGGAACGTGGTCCCTTCCGAACGGCAGGGCGCGCTATGCGTTCGCCGTGCGTCGGTCCACGACGACGAACATGACACCGGACGAGATCCACACGCTGGGCCTGCGTGAAGTCGCGCGCATCGAAGCCGACCAGCTCGTGATCGCAAAGAAGCTTGGCTTCCCAACGGTGAAGGCGCTCCGCGATTCCATTCCGAAGATTCCCGCGCTCCACCCGAAATCGCGGGAGCAGATACTCGACGAGTACCGGCACTATGTGGATCAGATGACGCTGAAGCTGCCGACGCTGTTCGGAAGACTGCCGAAAGCCAGGCTCGAGGTTATGCCGATCGAGGCATTTCTCGAGAAAGAAGCATCTACCCACTACAACCAGGGCACGCCCGATGGCAGTCGTCCTGGCCACGTGTTCGTCAATACCTACGATTTTGCGAATCAGCTGACCATCAACAATGAGTCGACTGCGTACCACGAAGGAATTCCTGGCCATCACATGCAGATCTCGATCGCGCAGGAGCTTCCCGAGCTGCCTCCGTTTCGCCAGCAGGCGAACTACACTGCTTTCCAGGAGGGGTGGGCGCTTTACTCCGAGCGGCTGGGGAAGGAAATCGGATTCTATCAGGATCCCTACAACGACTACGGGCGCCTCGACGACGAGATGCTGCGCGCGATTCGCCTTGTAGTCGACACGGGAATTCACGGCGATGAGCATTGGACGCGCGATCAGGTCCTGCGATTCTTCCGCGACCATTCGAGCAACAACGAAGCGACGATTCAGTCGGAGACCGACCGCTACATTGCGTGGCCGGCGCAGGCGCTCGCTTACAAGGTCGGTCAGCTCACGATTCTGCGGCTGCGCGAGAAGGCGCGTCAGCAACTTGGCGCCAAGTTCTCATTGAGCGCGTTTCACGATGAGCTGATCGGAGCCGGCGCGCTGCCGATGGACGTGCTGGAGCAGCGGATGAATGAGTGGATCTCGCGCACCGCGGCCGCAAATTAGAGGACGCGCCTGACGTAGCAAATCAGGAGGGTTGCTACGTCATTTGACGGATAGAGGCGTTCGGGCGAGTGAGCCATTCTGAAGCGGAGTAAAGGTCCCTTCGCCACCCGAACACGCGCTCCCATGAAAAAAACTCAATGTCGCCGGCTCGGTGCACTCACTCTGATCTTCTATCTCGCCCTCTCGATCGGATCCGCCGAAGCTCAAACTCCGCCCACCAAGGTCCCCGCTCAAGACGTCCCCGCTCAACCAGCACCAGCGGAGCGCCTGAATGGCTTCATGCCGGGAGTCCACTATGGCGTGCCTCTCAAATGGTCGGCGGTACTCGGCGTCTCGCTGCCAGGCAGTACCAGAAAGGGCACAGCGTTCGTCGCTGCGGAGCCTGGAATCGGCGGATGGCGTGCAAGTGTGGGGTACGTGAAGATGACCTCCGAGTTGGGCAGCGGATACGTCGCGCGCGCCACGCTGTTGCGAACCAACAACAAGGCATGGCGCGCGGATCCCCAGTCGACATTTGCAGGGGCGGAGTTTCAGCTCTGGCCACTTTTCGCGATCGGAGCTCGAGTCGGTGGGTTCTTCCGGGTTGGCGGACGGGGAGAACAGCGCGGACTCCTGACCCTCGATCTGAGTCTGATGCTCTAGCGAGAATGGATTGCGAATCTCCGCAGGGCGGTCGCCCGTTTCGCGAGCTCGCGTCATAACGGCGCGGCCGACCGAGTGATCTTCGTGGGCCCGGTGTCCGATGCTCATTCCGATGTAGGACGCCGGCTGACAGTCAGCGCGTTGTAACGCTGACGGCACAAGTACACAGGGTCTGACTGCCCGACTTAGCGCGTGGCGGTATTCTGCGTCGCTTCGACGAGACCACCAACGCGAACAATGAATAACGAAATCTCAGAGACGGCCGCGCTAAGGCCGCCTCCTACCGGACTGCGCCGGATCTCGCAGACGCAATGGGTCGTCGTCTCGATGATCGTCGGCGTGGCAGTCGGGTATTTCTATCCCGACGGCGCGGACCCGAAAGGGTTTCACGCGACGGACCTCCAGGTGCTGTCGACCGTGTTCCTACGGATGATCAAGTCGCTGATCGCCCCGCTCCTGTTCGCGACCCTGGTCGTCGGCATCGCCAGTCACGGCGACGACATGAAGCGCGTCGGCAAGCTCGCCTTCCGGTCGATTCTATACTTCGAGGTCGCGACTACCCTGGCCCTCGTCGTCGGCCTGTTGGCCGTGAACATCGTGAAACCCGGCCGCGGAGTGAATCTCGGTGGCGTGACCAGCGACACGGGAGCCGAGCTCGCGCAGACGAAGGTGTCGTTCTCCGGGATGCTGGAGCACACGGTACCGCAAAGCATCTTCGAGGCGGCCGCGAAGAACGAAGCCCTGCAGATCGTCTTCTTCACCATCATCTTCGCGGTGGCGCTCTCTCAGGTGCAGGGTCCCGCGAAGACGGTCATGCTGTCGTTCTGCGAGAGCCTGGCCGAGGTGATGTTCAAGTTCGTCGGGATCGTGATGAAGTTCGCGCCAATCGGCATTGGTGGCGCCGTCGCGGCGACGGTCGGTCGGAGCGGACTCGGTATCCTCATGAAGCTCGGCCTTCTGGTCGCCACGCTCTACGGCTCGCTGATCGTGTTCGCGCTCTTCGTGCTGCTGCCGATCGCGCTCACGTTCAGAGTTCCGGTTCGTCGATTCTGGCGCGCGACGAAAGAGCCGTGGCTCATCGCGTTCACCACGGCATCATCCGAGGCTGCGCTCCCGCTCGCGCTCCAGAACATGGAGCAGATGGGAGTGCCGCGCCGAATCGTGTCGTTCGTGCTGCCAACCGGGTACGCGTTCAACATGGACGGCACGACGCTCTATCTCGCGATGGCGTCGGTGTTCGTCGCGCAGGCTGCTGGCATCGACATGCCATGGTCCCAGCAGATACTGATGATGGTGACTCTCATGCTTACGAGCAAAGGAGTCGCCGCCGTGCCCCGCACCGGGTTGGTGGTTCTTTCAGGAGCTTTGACGCAGTTCGGGCTCCCGCTGCAGGGCATCGCAGTCATTCTGGGTGTGGATGCGTTCATGGACATGGCGCGCACTTCCCTGAATCTCGTTGGCAACTGCCTCGCGACGGTGCTGATGGCGCGCTGGGATGGCTCGTTCGATCTGTCGCCGGACGGGGCGCCCGTACAGCAAGTCTTCCCGGATACTCCCAATAAATCTTTGTCGCTCACAGGAGCACTGACATGATAGGCTTCACTGTTGCCCGCCAAGCTACGTTCGTCGCCGCTTTCACGGCTTCGATCGGATGCGGATACGACTCTACTTCGCCGTACCGCTCACCCTCGCCGAGCCCGGCCGTAGAGGAGGGACTCTGGACGTCGAGCGCGGCCGATCCCGCAATCCTCCGTCTCGCGCCGAGTCAGCTGCTCACGAGCGGAGACCTGTTGCCGGCCACCGCCATTTTCACGCCCAGCGCGGAGCTGTTCAGTGTGAACGGCATCGCGTTCGCCGCCGATGGTACTATGTGGATCACCAGTGAAGACGACTCCATGTTGGTCGCTTTTGCTCCCGCCTCGCTCGGCCGCTCCGGGTCAGCCAATGCCACCGTCGTGATCTCATCGATCAACGGATCCGTCAGCGCACCGTCCGGTCTTGCATTCGACAGGCAGCACCGGCTTTGGGTCGCCAACTCCGGCAACGGAACCGTCGTCCGGTTCGATCCCGCGCAGCTTGCGTCGAGCGGATCGCCGGTGCCCGCTGTGACCATATCCGGTCTCGGGCAGCCGGCCGCTCTCGCTTTCGATGCGGCCGGTTCACTCTGGGTCTCCGACATTCGCCGTAACAAGATAGCCAGCTTCAGCGAAGCGCAGCTCAACACGTCGGGGTTCCTGGCGCCGCAAGTCGTCCTGAGCTCGATAGGCGCGACCGCGGCAACGAGATCTCTTGTGAATCCCACCGGAATCGCCTTCGATGCCAGCGGAAACCTATGGGTCGCCAACCTTGGCAATCAGTCCGTCGTCTCGTTCAGTCCGGCGCAGTTGGGCACAACCGGAACACCCGTGCCTAACGTCGTTCTTTCCTCGAACGCGGGCTCATTGAGGTTTCCCACCGGCCTGGCATTCGATGGCGATGGAAGCTTGTGGGTCATTGAGGACGAAGGAGTCCTGGAGAAATTCCCGAGCACATCACTCGGCGTCGCGGGCGCACCATCGCCGAGCGTGCGGGTCGGGCTCCCTGGCTACATCGAGTTCTGGAGCGTGGCCTTCTGGCCCAGGCCCGGTCGGCTGCCGCTCAACTAAGTCGAGCCGGAGTCGACGAAGACAGGTCAGGCGCACCCGGCTCCTGACATGAATCACTACACACTTATGAAAGGTGAACAATGAACGAACGTATTAACGAACGTGCTGATGCCCTTGCCGACAGACTCGAAGACGGCGCCCGCGCCCTCGCTTCCTTCGCGAGCGGGCTCACAAACAAGGAGTGGGCAACGCGCGTCCCCAGGGACGGGCGCAAAATCGGCGTCATCGTGCATCACGTCGCCAGTGTCTATCCGCTGGAGATCCAGCTGGCACAAATGATCGCCGGAGGAAAGCCGATCGAAGGGGTAACCGGCGATGACGTCGACGCGATGAATGCCGGGCACGCCAGGGAGCACGACGCCGTCACGAAAGAGGCGGCTCTTGATCTGCTCCTACGCAACAGCATGGCAGCCGCGGCTGCAATCCGGGCTCTGGACGACGAAGATCTTGATCAGGCGGCTCAGGTTTCTCTCTACTCCGATGCCCCGCTCACGTGCCAATTCGTGCTCGAGGATCACGCAGTCCGACATAGTTACCACCATCTCGCGCGGATTCGAGCCACGGTGATGCGCGAGGATCGTGGCGCCGGGACGGTTCTTTTTGAAGGGGCAGGGAGCGCTGCCTGACGTTCAACTGCAACCGAACGAGAGGTTAGCTGGAACCTGAAAGGTGAAAGCCTTAGGACGTCGGGACGCCACCAACTGGCGTGACGGCACGCCGCAGTCGATTGTGCCTTGATCAGCGCCAATGACGTCCCGACGTATTAAGGCTGGTAGCTACCAGCTTTTCAGCTTCCAGCTAACCTCTCGTTCCGTTGCAGTTTCAAGTTGTGAGTCGCCGGAATCCGGCTTCCACGTCGTCACTTGAGGAGCTCGTGCGTGACGACGTACCGCACCAGATCCGCCTTCGACTTGAGCCCCATCTTCTCCAGCAGGCGGGTGCGGTACGTGCTGACCGTCTTGGCGCTCAGCCGAAGCTGCGACGCCACGTCCTTAACCATCATGCCGCTTCCCAGCGCGCGTAGCACCTCGAACTCGCGATCACTCAGCCGCTCGTGCGGCGCGCGGGTCCGGCCATCGTCCATCATGCCGGCCAGTTTTTCGGCCATCGACTCGCTCACGTACTTGCCGCCCCGCGCCACTCGACGAACGGCCTGGACCAGCTGCTCCGGAGAATGATCCTTGGTGAGGTAGCCCGCGGCACCGGCCCGCAGGGCGCGCATTGCCCACTGATCCTCGGGGTGTGCGCTCAGCACGAGCACCTTGACGCTCGAGTGCCGCTCCCTCAACTCGCGGAGCGTGTCGATGAATGCTGCTCCCGGCATGCTCACGTCGAGCAGCACGACGTCCACCGCCGCCGCGCCGAGCAGACGGAACAACTCCGCCGCGCTCGACGCCTCTCCGGTCACCGAGATGCTGGCGTCCTCGCTCGCGATCCGTCGGAGTCCCTCTCGCACGATCGGGTGGTCGTCTGCGATTGCGAGCCGGATCATCGGGCGGCTCCGGCATTGAGTGGAACTCGCAGCAACACGGTCGTGCCGCGGCCAGGCGCTCCCGAAATGCTGAGCTCGCCACCACACGCCAGGGCGCGCTCCCTCATGCCGAGCAGGCCAAGTGACCTCGTGCCCTCGAAACATGCCGGCGTACAACCGACGCCGTCGTCGGATACCTGGAGTGTGAGGAGCGTGGGGGTTTGCGAGAGCCGAATCGTGACCCGGGTCGCTTTGGCGTGGCGGGCGACGTTGGTCAGCGATTCCTGGAGGATCCTGAACGCGGAGCTGCCAAGATCATCCGGAATCGCGGCTCCGTCGGCCGATACATCCATGGAGACCGGGA
>DASWBC010000326.1:0-5373 GCA_036390815.1 Gemmatimonadaceae bacterium | reverse complement strand
TTGTCGGCTGGCAAATCGACGAACCCGACGGTGCCGCTGGCTCGCAGTGCATCGAAGCCGCGCTTTGCGTCCGCGAACTGTTTCCCCGCCGCGGCCCACGCCTTCGGATCGATCCCGCCGGGAGAGATCATCATGTTGGAGTAATCGAGTCTGAGCGTCATTTCAATTGACCTGTACGGTCAGTCCGTCAAATGCAGGAGCGATTCCGGGCGGCAGCTCCGCCGCCAGCTCGGCGTGGCCGGTGCGGTGCGTGAGGTGCGTGAGCCAGGTCTCTCGCGCGCCGATCTTCTGCGCGGCGGCCACAGCCTCCGACACACTCAGGTGCGTCGGGTGCGGTGTGCGAAACAGCGCATTCAGGACGAGGACATCGACTCCGCGAAAAGCCCGAATCGCTTCATCCGGCAGCTCCTTCGCGTCCGTGATGTAGCCGAGGTTGCCGATGCGGTAGCCGTAAACGGAAGTGGGACCGTGCGGAACCGACACCGGCGTGACGTCCACATCGCCGATGCCAAAGCTCTTGCCCGGCGGAACGGGGTGAGCGCGGCCTTCGGGCTTGCTCGTGCCGGGGAGCGGTCGAATGGAATCGTCGAAGATGTAGGCGAAGCGGTTGGCGAGTCGGGCCATCGAATCGGGCGGCCCGTACATCTCGATCGGAACATCGCCGCGGTCGGAGAGGGCGCGGATATCGTCTATCCCGTGAACGTGATCGGCGTGATCGTGCGTGAACAGGATGGCGTCCACCCTGCTCACGCCCGCGGCGATGAGCTGGAGGCGCAGCTCGGGCGGAGTGTCGATAAGGATGGTTGTGCCTCCACTCGTCTCCACGACCGCACCCACGCGGGTGCGCTTATCTCTGGGATCCGTCGACCTGCACACTTCGCACGCGCACCCAATCTGCGGGATTCCAAAGCTGGTTCCTGTCCCCAGGAAGGTGAGTTTCAGACCGTCTCCACCTTGAGCAGATTGGTGGTCCCGGGCATGTCGAAGGGCACGCCCGCTGTGACGATAATGCGGTCTCCATTCGACGCCAGCTCTCTCCGCACGACGACGTTCTTGGTCTGGTGCATCATCGCATCGTAGTCGACGCAGTGCGGCACCAGCTCGGGCACCACGCCCCACACCATCGCGAGCTGCCTGAACGTGCGGTCTTCGTCGGTTAGCGCGAGGATCGGAACGGGAGGCCGCTTTGACGCCACCACGCGGGCGGAAAAACCGCTCTTGGTGAACACGACGACGAGCGGCGCACCCAGCATTCCGACCGCCGCAACCGTCGCGGCGGCGATCGCGACTTCGGTAGTCACGACTCCGTCGCCCTGCTCCGCGCCGGCGAAGGGGGCGACCGGAGGATGCGTCTCGATCTCCTTGATGATACGCGTCATTGCTTCGACCGCGAGGCGCGGGTAAGCGCCAGCAGCGGTCTCCGCGGAGAGCATCACCGCGTCCGTTCCGTCCATGATCGCGTTGGCGACATCGCTCGCTTCCGCGCGAGTGGGGCGCGGGTGCTCGATCATCGACTCCAGCATCTGCGTCGCGGTGATGACCGGGCGCCCGTACCTGTTCGCGAGACGAATGATTCTTTTCTGCGCGCCGGGCACGGCCTCGAACGGGAGCTCGACCCCAAGGTCACCACGCGCGACCATCACTGCATCGCTGGCACGGACGATGGCCTCGATGTTCTGGAGGGCGACATCCTTCTCGATCTTCGCCACGACGAGCAGCCACTTCGGAATCATCTTGCGGAGGGACTCGATGTCCTCGGCGCGTCTCACGAAGCTGAGTGCGAGGTAGTCCACTTCCTGTTGGACGGCGAAGCCTATATCTGCGACGTCCTTCTCGGTGATCGAGGGTGCCGAAACCTGGATGCCCGGAAGGTTCATTCCTTTGTGGCTCTTTAGCTCGCCGCCGTTCAGCACGCGCGCTTTTACCCGTCCTTTCCCCACGTCGAGCGAGACGAGCTCGATCAAACCGTCGTCGATGAGAATTCTGTCACCGACGCGGACGTCGTTGGCGAGCTGATCGTACGTGACAGGAATCTCGCCGTTCTTTTCCTCGCCCTCGTGCACGAGCACGACGTCTTCGCCGATCTTGAGCGTGATCGGCATCGCGAGATCGCCGATCCTGATTCGCGGGCCCTGGAGGTCGCCCAGAATGGCGATCGGTTTTGCCACTTCTTCCGCGAGCCGCCGCACCATCGCGATCGTCGCGGCGTGCTGCTCGTGGGTCCCATGCGAGAAGTTCACACGGGCGACGTTCATGCCGGCCTCGATCAGCCCGCGGATCGCATCATTTGTCGAAGTCGAGGGCCCAAGTGTGCAGACGATCTTGGTGCGGGGAGTGTAGATGCCGGTCACTTCCCGCCAGGTGCGAGTGAGCCGATCTTCGCCTCGAGTCCGGCGATCAACTCGTCGAAAGATTTCTGAAAACTGGCGATTCCGTCGACGAGGAGCTTCTCTGTGACTTCCTTGATCGATATTCCCAGTGCCTCGATTTCCTTGAGCAGCCCTTCCGCGGCCGCGACTTTCTTGTCGATCGTTCTCTCCACCGCTCCGTGATCGCGGAACGCGTCAATGGTGGCAGGGGGCACCGTGTCGACCGTGTCGGGCCCGATCAGCTGTTCGACGTACATTACATCGCGGTACTCGGGATTCTTCGTGCTGGTGCTCGCCCAGAGCGGACGCTGAACGCGCGCTCCCTGATTCGCCAGCGCTTGCCATCTGGGCCCGGCGAACTTCTGCGCGAACAATCTGTACGCGAGCTTCGCGTTCGCGATGGCGGCGCGGCCCTTTAGCAGCTTGAGTCTTTCCTTTTCCGGCTGGGACGCTTTGGCGATCAGGCCATCGAGGCGCTTGTCTATTTCGGTGTCGACTCTGCTCACGAAGAAGCTCGCGACTGAGGCGAGACCATCGATGGGCTGTCGGGCCTTGATGCGGTCCTCGAGACCGGCCATGTACGCCTCGATCACGCGATCGTGCGCCTGGATGGCGAAGAGGAGCGTGATGTTGACATTGATGCCTTCGGCGATGAGACGGCGCACAGCAATTGCGCCTTCCAGCGTGCCTGGCACTTTGACCATGACGTTCGGGCGATCGACCGTCTTCCAGAGGCGCCGCGCTTCCTCCACGGTGGCGTCGGCGCTGTGCGAAACCCCGGGTGACACTTCGATCGAGACGTAGCCATCGGCGCCGCGTGTCGAGCTGTAGACGGCGGCGAAATGATCGCAGGCGTCGCGCACATCAGTCGTCTCGAGGAGCTCGAACAGCTGCCAGCTGGTGAGGCCCTGCTGCTCGGCCTCGATGATCTGGTCGTCGTAGGCATTGCTCGACGCCAGGGCCTTCTGAAAAATTGTCGGATTGGACGTCATGCCGGTCAGCGCATCGTCGGAGATGCGGCGATCCAGCTCGCCGTCGTGCAGCATTCGTCGATCGATGCTGTCGAGCCAGATAGACTGGCCGGCGTCGTGAAGCTGTTGTAGCCTGTTCTTGGCCATTAAATCCCCCTCTCCAAACCTAACCAGCCCGACGCGTCCGCGCTTCTCTCAGACGGGGATTCCCTGCATCAGAATTCCCGCTTGCGCATCTCCTTGAAGAAGCGCTCGTGCTCCTGGCGCTCTTTCAGCGTCGCCTCATCTGTCGGCAGGTCCTTGAGATTCTTATCGTATTTCTTGCCGAAGCCTTTTTGACCAGTCGATTTTGCTGCCTTGGCGGCGTTCTTTTTTGCCAACGCCGCGATCTTCTTGTCGTCCATGATTGGGTTTCCCCGGAGGAAGTGCTTTAAAGGGAGCAACGAGCCACCCGAAAGGCAAGTGCGACTATCCCACTTTGGGCCTCTCGCCCATTATTCACGAATGAGACTGGCTCGCCACGTGTGCGCGGCAGTGTTGGTCCCGGCTTTCATGGGGGCCCAGGGCCAGCACCAGCCCCTCTCCTATCACGGCTGGGCCCTTGGGATCTCGTTCGACAGCGCCACGAAACTCAACGAGGCGCAGATCGCCAGACCGCTCGTATGTGTCGGTATGGACACAAAAACCATGTTTTGCCAGACGGATCGCGGAGGACGGCAACGGCAGGCAAGCCTTTATTTCAGCCCGGCGCCGCGGCGCCTCGAGGAGATCTGGCTCAGCTTTCCCGTCGACCGACGTTTCTCCCGAGACTCCCTAAAGAGGTTTTTCACGACACAGTGGGGTCCTCCCATTCCTCGAGAAGTGATCGGCAAGCGGTCCTCGACCAGTGCACGAATCCTGGAATCTGACGTCATCGGAAACTGGGCAAGGGAGGGCATGGTTTTCGGCGGGGTCGCCATTTCAACTATGGATAGCGTGCGAACGCTCTCGGTATCCATCTTCAGCCCCGCACGGCAGATCCGCCTGATGCAGCAGCGGGCTGACACCAGTCACATGTGATGGCCATCCCCCCGGACGCGGTCTCGGTCCTCTCCGCCATGATCACGCCCGCCGTGCTCATCTCGGCGTGCGGATCGCTCATCCTCGCGACATCGGACCGGTTGAGCAAGGCAGTGGCACGGACCCGGGAGATCGCCGGCTCGTTGGCTCCGCGCGCGTCGGATCAGCGAAGCGAGGATCGCGAAGAAGAACGACGGATGTTGTTCGTTCAGCTCGACTTCGTGACGACGCGATCGCGTCTCCTTCAGCGCGCGCTCTCGCGACTGTACGCGGCTCTTGCGTTTTTCGTCGGCACGAGCGTGAGCATCGGACTGGTCGCGATAACGAGCCGTGCATTCACTCTCGTGCCTATCGCGCTCGGCCTGATCGGAGCGGGGCTACTGCTCTACGCGTCGTTCCTGTTGATCAAGGAATCCCGCTTCGCGCTCGCAGCCGTAAACGAGGAGATGGATTTCATGTGGAAACGCGGAAAGGAGTACGGGCCGCCGGATCTCGTCGAGAAAGGAATCAAGCGTACGCGCTGGTTTGGCGGGGTGAAATAGCCGACGGCGTGGGGCCGAGTGGCCACAAAGTACAGCAGAGGGGATCCAAGTTTTGAGCGTGTAGTCGTGAGTGGAAAGTGTGTCAGTGGTTATCAGTAATACTGGAAACCACTGACCAACTAACAACTCAATACTTCCCACTCAACACTTGGATCCCCCGTCAATGCGCTCGTAGCAAGCCTAAATCAGCCGCACTCGCTGAATCCGCATACGTGGCACTTGGCGCAACCTTCGGCCATCTCGAGCGACGATCCGCAGTCCGGGCACGTGCCGATGAACGACTCGCCCCGATTGAGCGCATCGAAACGATATTGGGCTTGCCCTCCCTCTCCAGTCACTGGAGTCGGCTTGGGCTCCCCAACCTCTTCGGGAGAAGGAGCCAGTGGCGTGCCGCCGAGCAGCTCCTGCTGCACACCCTGCTTCTCGCGCATC
>DASWBC010000325.1:0-2989 GCA_036390815.1 Gemmatimonadaceae bacterium | reverse complement strand
AGCGTCGGTAATCAGAATCAGCTTGTGAAATCTCGCGTTCTCGATGTTGAAGTCGTCCTTGATCCCCGCACCGATCGCGGTGATGATCGTCCGGATCTCTTCATTCCCAAGAATCTTGTCGATGCGCGCACGCTCGACGTTCAGAATCTTCCCACGCAGCGGCAGAATCGCCTGGAAAGCGCGGTTGCGCCCTTGCTTCGCCGAGCCGCCGGCCGAGTCGCCTTCGACCAGGTAGATCTCGCACAGCGCAGGATCGCTCAGTGAACAATCCGCCAGCTTACCCGGCAAGTTGCCGACATCCAACGCCGACTTCTTGCGCGTGAGATCTCTTGCCTTGCGCGCCGCTTCACGAGCCAGCGCCGCCGAGACTGTCTTGTCGATGATGATGTTCGCGACGCGAGGATGCTCCTCGAGATACGCCGAGAGGTGCTCGTTGACCACGGCCTTTACCGCGCCCTCGACCTCGGAGTTGCCGAGCTTCGTCTTGGTCTGACCCTCGAACTGCGGCTCGCGGACGTTGACCGATAGAACGGCGGTCAATCCCTCACGCACGTCGTCGCCGCTCAGCGTGAAGTTCGCTTTCTTGAGCGCGCCGTTCTTCGCCGCATAGTTGTTGATCGTCCGCGTCAACGCCGACTTGAGGCCGGTGAGGTGCGTTCCACCCTCGTGCGTGTTGATGCTGTTGACGAAGGAGAAGACGTTCTCGTTGTAGCCGTCGTTGTACTGGAACGCCAGCTCGATGTCGATGCCGTCGCGCTCCGTATCGATGTACACGACATCCTGGTGCAACACCTTCCTCTTCTCGTTGAGGAACGCCACCATCTCCTTGAGCCCGCCCTTGGCAAAAAAGACTTCCGTCTTCTCTTCGCCGACTCGCTCGTCCTTGAGGGTGATTGTCACACCCTTGTTCAGGTACGACAGCTCGCGCAGCCGGTTCGCCACCGTCGCGTAGTCGTACCGCAGCTCGGTGAAGATCGTGTGGTCGGGCTTGAACCAGACAGTCGTGCCCCGGACTCGCTGCGGAATCTTGGTCAACACCTTGAGCTTGGTCACGGTGATGCCGCGCGCGAAGTCCATGTAATACTCCTTCGCATCGCGCCTCACCCACACCATGAGCTGCTCGGAGAGCGCGTTCACGACGGACACACCCACGCCGTGCAATCCGCCCGACACCTTGTACGAGTTCTTGTCGAACTTTCCGCCGGCATGCAGCACCGTCATCGCGAGCTCGACGCCCGGAATCTTTTCCGTTGGATGGATATCCACCGGGATGCCTCGACCATCATCCACGACCTTGATCGAGTCATCGGCATGGATCGTCACGTCGATCTTCGTGGCGTGACCCGCCAACGCTTCATCGATCGAGTTGTCTACGACTTCGTAAACGAGGTGGTGGAGACCTCTCGAGGACGTGGACCCGATGTACATGCCCGGGCGCTTGCGTACTGCCTCGAGACCTTTGAGAACCTGGATTTGACCAGCGTCGTACTTCGACGTGCTGATTTCTGCAGCTGCTTTAGCCATTACTCGCGGGAAATTTTTCTGATGATGACCAGTGTTGGCCGAGGCGAAGGCGAGTGGAAATGTCGCCTTCTTCTAGAGCTTTCAATTTAACCCTCGGGGCAGGGTAAAGCAACCTCAGCCGCTATTCGTAACGCATTGCGAGGCAATGACTTATGGGGCCGAAAGCGACCCTGCCGGACCGTTTTGAAGATGGCTGTCCCACACGGAGAAAGGAGGCCAAAATGTGATATGGGATTGATGCTCGAGGGCCGATGGAGATACCGTCACGCCCGGTCAGCGCATCAGCTGCAGCCGGATCTTTTTGATCCGGGTCCGTCCCCCTTTTTCGTTGAGCGCGCGCAGCAGCTGCGGCTCCATCAACGACAGCTCGGTCATCCACCCGTTGGTCTTCACCGATACGAACAGCGTCCCATCCTGAGTCACCGAGATCGGCTTCGTCACGGTCGCGATCTGCTTTCCGACGAGCGACTCCCATTCCGGAACGACCTGCGCGGCTTCGACGCGCTCCTCGAGCTTCGACTGTTTCAGAAACGCGCCCAGCACGTTGCCGAGCGCTTCGGGCTTCCGCTTCTTGTCCTCGGGGTCACGCCTTCGCACTACGCGGTGCCCACGCCCGTTCGCAGCACACGCACGAGAATCGAGATGGCGAGGGCTGAGAGCAGCCAGTAGGAGATGGTCCGGATCCAGTTGGTGCGAATAAGCAGTCTGATCTTTTCTTCATTGTACCCAGTGAGTGCCATATCACCCTGAAGCCGGCGCTGCCACAAAGCCGTCGACATGAATGCGAAGAAATTCAGCCAGAACGCCGCGGCACCTTCGAAGGTGGTGACGAACGCCGGACGAAAGAACACCAGCGCGACCGACGTCAGCAGAAGGAGTATCGCCGGCATAATCGTCGGCAGAAGAGCCGCGCGATTGTTCGCGCGCAAGTACTCGGCGAACCCTTCTTTCGGAACAGCGGGATAGATCCCGTAGTGCTGGAGCTGCAGCGTCGTCATGTTGCCGGCGTTGTAGATCGCGAGGAAGAGAAAGACAACGAAGAGAGTCATCGATTTGCTCCGCGCACATGAACGAGCTGTCTCACGTACCTCTGATTCTCAACCGTGTCGAGCATCACGCGCGCAACCTCTTCTCTGGTGATTTGCATTCCCGCCTTACTCGGCGGATCGTCGAGTACTGACGTGGACGGTCCGTCCGGAGCCGAGCCTGTCATTCGCGGCGGCCTGAGGACGGTCCAGTCCAGATCGCTTGCCGTTACCAGTGCCTCCATCGCCCGCTGGTCGCTCGAAAAATGACGGAGAATCGTGCGCGATACGATGCGGTTTATCAGGCCGATATGCGAGTCGAGGAGAGCGGAAGACAGGATGACGAGCCGCTTCACTCCCGATTTGCGCATTGCTGCGATCGTGGCGCGCGAGCTGTCCGCGAGAACCGTGGTCGCGCCGAGCCCGCGGGTCCCCAGCAC
>DASWBC010000324.1:0-1952 GCA_036390815.1 Gemmatimonadaceae bacterium | reverse complement strand
AGACGTCCAGGTTTACGATGCCGGTTCATTCCCGGGCATGGGGATTCACGAGATGGGAACGGCGCGGATGGGACGGGATCCCAAGACCTCAGTCCTCAACTCGCACAACCAGATCTGGGACGCGCCGAACGTGTTCGTCACTGACGGATCGTGCATGGTCTCTACCGCGTGCCAGAATCCGTCGCTCACCTACATGGCGATGACCGCGCGAGCCGCTGACTATGCGGTGGGCGCGCTGAATCGCCGCGAACTCTGACCGGAGCCCTCGATGAGTGAGAACGATACGATGACCCAGATCGATGTCTCGAACGAGCTGAGCGCCGATCTGATCAGTCGACGCGAAGCTATCCTGCGCGTGAGCGTAATGTTGGGCGGCGTTGCGTTGATCGGTTCGGGAGCGCTGATCTCGGGTTGCCGAGCGGAGAAGGCGACGCCTTCCACTGCGTTCACGCCGGATGACATCGCCTACCTCGATGAAATCGCGGATACGATCCTCCCGACGACGAGCACTCCCGGCGCGAAGGCCGCTAAGACTGGAGCCTTCATGGCTCTGATGGTTACCGACACCTACCACGACGACGATGAAAAAACTTTCCGCGACGGGATGCGGAAGCTCGACGAACTGAGCAAGCAAAAAAACGGCGGCGCGTCTTTCATGAAGGCGACCCCGGCGCAGCGGCTGGCGTTGCTTCAGGAGCTCGATCGAGAACAGCACGACTACTCGGAGAAGCAACGCGCGGAGGGGAAAAAGAAGTCAGACGCGTTTATCAATAGCACCCAGCAGCAGAACGCGCCCGAAGCCAAGATCAATCCGGCGACTCAGATCGCGAGTGAGCCTCCGACTAAATACTTCCGCATGATGAAGGAGCTCGCGCTCCTTGGTTATTTCACCTCGGAAATCGGGGCGACACAGGCGCTTCGTTACGTGGAATCGCCGGGGCGCTACGATCCGTGCGTGCCTTACAAGCCCGGCGACAGGGATTGGGCATCGCACGCCTGAACGAGAGAAGCGGCGGAATTCCTACCCGGTGGACTTCGACCCGAGCGATCGAAGGTCGAGCCATTTTGCCACCGGCCCCACCGTCGCCAGCGCCAGAATTGCCGGCGCCGCGTTGAAGGCCGTCGGCAGCGGCCATCCCCTGTCGGAACCAAACCGGATCAGGGTTTCCATCAACGCGATCAAGACCGCCACGACCATCTGACGCTGCCGCCCGCGCACTACAGTGCGCGGGTCGGTGATCATGAAGAAAACGAACAACTGATACATAGGCCCCGTAATCGGGGCGATCTCCGGCAGCACCGGCATGCCGAGCGCAGCCGCGCGCACGCTGTTCAGCACCAGGAAGCTCGCGACATACGTGAGCGTGATGTGGATGACGCCGACGCGTGCGGCGATGATCAGCCCAAAGGCCCAGATGACCAGGTTCGTCGTGAGATCATTGCCGAACTGGTGGCTGAGAACGGAGACGCGGTCCGGTGCCGCGAGCAGCAGTGCGCTGATTGCGAAGTTCGTCGGATTCCACAAATGATTGCCGCGATAGCGTAGGACGTACTTGGACGAGATCGCGAGGAATCCGCCTAAGACGAACGGCCACAGTGCACCGCCCTGCGGCTTGATGAGCAGCGTGAGGCTGATGCCACTGATGTAGGCGCTCAGAAGATTGACGACCTTGCCGCGGTCAAACCAGGAGAGCAGAGCCTCGGTCGCCAGGCACACACCAAGCGCCAGCATGAGCCGGTCGTAGCTGCCAAGCATGTGGTAGCGCAGCTGCGCCGCCACCAGCACGAGGGTAATGAGAAACGCGATGAGATAGCGCGGATCAATCTTGCTGGCGCGGTCCCAGGAGCGCGCGAGCGCATTCCGCTCCGCGGTGGCGTGTGTCGCGTCGCTCATGGCTTCAGCGCCTGGTCTCGGCGACCGTGACGAGGCCGCCTAGAGATGGTTGGCGCGC
>DASWBC010000323.1:0-2455 GCA_036390815.1 Gemmatimonadaceae bacterium | reverse complement strand
GAAGTGCGCACCGGTTTCGCTGATGCTCTGGTCGCGCGCTTTTGCCAAACCAAAGTCCAGGATCCGCACCGTTCCGTCCGGAAGCAACATGACGTTGCCGGGTTTCAGATCGCGATGGACGACTCCAGCGGCGTGCGCGGCGCGCAACCCTTCAGCGATCTGTCGCGCGATCTCGAGGCACTCGCTGACTGGCAAGGAGGCGTCGCGCTTCAGGCGGGCTCGAAGAGTCTCCCCTTCGTACAGCGACATCGCCAGGAAGAGCCAACCCCGCTCGGTCGTACCGACTTCGTGGACGATACAAAGATTGGGAGAATCGAGCGCGGCGGCCGCGTGAGCTTCCCGTTGAAACCGCGCCTTGGCGGATGGGTCGAGGTTGTAATGAGGTAGGAGAAACTTCAGTGCAACCGCGCGGCCCAGCTGCTTATCGTGGGCGCGATAGACGACGCCCATGCCCCCGGCGCCGAGCACCTCGCCCACGTCAAAATGCGAGATGGTGCGACCCGCGATTCCAAGCGGGTCCGGCTGGTGGTCATCGCCAGCCGGGAAACGGCCGGCTAGTGCTCCATGATTGCCGGTGGCCTCCGCGTCGGCCTTCAATAACAGCTCCAACGCCCGATGGAGCTCGGGATCACTATCGGCGAGCGCCGCCAGACGGCCCGCGCGCGCGCCTGGATCGAGATCGACGATCTCGTCGAAACCTGCCCGGATTTCCTGCCACCGCTGCGCGTTCACCGAAGCGAGTCTCCTTTGAGGTCGACCGCCAGCCAGGCGCGAGCGGAGCGCAGCTCACGCTTGGCGGTGGCAAGCGACACTCCTTCGGCGGCGGCGCTCTCCTCGAGAGACAAGCCGCCGAAGTATCGGTACTGCAGAAGCCGGCCTTGTCGAGGACTCAGCTGAGCGAGCCGCGTAAGCGCATCATCCAACTCGGCGAAGCTCTCGAGATTCTCGTCCGAGAATTCCCCAAACTCGTCGAGCTCTAACGGTCTTACGCCTGCTCCGCGCTTCTCGGTGAGACGGGCGCGGGCACGGTCGACGAGCAAATTCCGCATGATCTCGGACGCGAGCGCCAGGAAATGAGCGCGATCAGGCAGCTCGATGCGGGGCGCGCCGACGAGCCGGATGTATGCCTCATGAACCAGTGCGGTCGTGTTGAGCGAGCTGTCAGCCTGGCTGCCACTCAGCCGCCGGTGCGCCAACTCGCGCAGCCGGTCGTAAACCAGCGGGATCAGCCGATCGCGCGCGCTTGCGTCCCCTGCACTCCACTGCTGCAAGAGACCTGTGACCTCAGATGCGTCGGGCGCCATTCGGTTTTCCAGTCGCTATCGGCTTCCCACGATAGGGGTTTCAGGCACGACCAGCAAGGCGGATGAGCCGGTTTCCCGAGCGATCTCGTTGTAGGAGATGAAGCCCCTCACTCTCTCCCGGAGCTACTTGTATGCATCGCTACTTCCAATTCACCCTCATTGGTCTCACAGGAACGGCCCTTTTCATTGCCTGCGAGCAATCAACGCCGCGACAGCAATCGGGGCCATCGATCACCGATCCGAGCTTCACAGCCGCGGTCGGCTTCGTCTCAACGGCGGTGGCGCGCGGTAATGCCGGAGCTTTCCACATCCGCTCAACCGACGGATTCGACGTCGAGATCAAGGCACAGGACAATACGGATATCGCGGTGTCAAATGTCGTCGTAGCGCCCGGAGGCAGTTCGGGATGGCATTCGCATCCCGGTCCCGTTCTGGTAATCGTTAAAACGGGTACGATCACTTTCTATCGCGCGGGTAAACACGGCGGTCAGAACGGCGACGACGAGAATGGCCACAATGGACCGAATGAGCCCACATGCTCGCGCACTGATTATCCGGCCGGCTCCGCGTTCGTCGAGGTACCAGCGCCTGGCCACGTGATGCTGGCGAAAAACGAAGGAGCTACTGAAGCAACGGTGACCGCGACGTATTTCGCTCCGCCGGGTGCGGCGCTGCGCATCGATCAACCTTGGCCCGGGAGTGATTGCCCGCAGTAAATGCACTCGCCGCCAGGCAGTTTTCGCTTTGGCGGTTTTTCAACGACTTTCTTGTAGAAACGGCGGCTGTGATCTATATGATTCGGCCGCCGTTGATTTAAGTAGTGCGGTCATGCTTCTCGGGGACTAGCGACGACGTCGCTCCGTTGTGATTATCGGTAGCCCCACCGATCTCACCCTTTTATCAACTACAACGAGCGTGTAATGCGTGCGAGCTCTCTTATGTTACTGGTCGGAGCCGCGGCCGCGGTAATCCCGTGCTTAGCTCCGGCGCAAGCGCGCGTCCGACAGCCCGTCGTTCCAGCAACCACCACCCTGCTCGTTCCCGAGCGCGTGTGGGACGGCGTGGAGGACGCGCCCCATACGGGCTGGGCGGTGCTCGTAACCGGCAACAAGATCATTGCCGCCGGTCCGCGCGGTCAGATCAGCGCAACC
>DASWBC010000322.1:0-3067 GCA_036390815.1 Gemmatimonadaceae bacterium | reverse complement strand
GAAGCTGTCGGAGCGCTACATCACCGACAGATTCCTGCCCGACAAGGCGATCGACGTCATCGACGAGGCCGGAGCGCGGGCGCGTCTGGCGACACAGTCTCCACCGCCGGCCGTCGCCGAGTTGAAGGCGCAGCTCGACGCTGTGAACGTGGACAAGGAAGCAGCAGTGCGCGATCAGAACTTCGAGCGCGCCGCATCGCTTCGTGACCGCGAGCGCGAGCTGCAGGGCGATATCCGTCGCAAGCAGGAAGAGTGGGAGAAGCACCGGCAGTCGCATCGCCCGGTGCTCGGCGAAGAAGAGGTGTCGTTCATCGTGAGCCGTTGGACCGGCATCCCGGTGATGCGGCTCCAGGAAGCGGAGACTGCGAGACTGCTGCGCATGGAAGAGGAGCTCCACGTGTCCGTCGTCGCGCAGGAAGAGGCGATCAAGGCGCTCTCGCGCTCGATCCGCCGCAGTCGCGCCGGACTCAAGGATCCGAACCGTCCGATCGGCTCGTTCATCTTCAGCGGCCCGACGGGTGTCGGGAAGACGGAGCTCGCACGCTCACTGGCGAAGTTCCTGTTCGCCGATCCCGCTGCCCTCATCCGCGTCGACATGAGCGAGTACATGGAAAAGTTCTCGGTGTCCCGCCTCATCGGCGCGCCTCCGGGCTACGTTGGCTACGAGGATTCGGGAACATTGACCAAAGCCGTGCGGCGCAAGCCGTACAGCGTGGTGCTGCTCGACGAGATCGAGAAGGCGCATCCGGATGTCTTCAACATCCTGCTGCAGGTTCTCGACGAAGGCCACCTCACCGACAACTATGGGCGCGTGATCGACTTCAAGAACACGGTCGTGATCATGACCTCGAACGTCGGAGCGCGCGACATCACCAAGGGTCGCGGCCTGGGCTTCCACGCGCCCGACGCGAAGTCGAACTTCGAGCGGATCGCCGAGAAGGTGAAGGAAGAGATGCAGCACGTCTTCAACCCCGAGTTCCTCAACAGGCTCGATGACGTGATCGTCTTCCACCCGCTGTCGCAGGAGCACATCGCGGAGATCGTCGGGATACTCCTCAAGGATGTTCAGAAGCGGCTGGGCGACGAGGAGCTGACGCTCAAGCTCACCGAGACCGCGTCAGCGTTCCTGGTGAAGCACGGCTACGATGAGAAATTCGGAGCACGACCATTGAAGCGTGCGATCCAGAAGTACATCGAGGATCCGCTTTCGGAGAAGATCCTGCTCGCCGAGTTCTCGAAGGGCGATGAGATCGAAGTGGACCTCGCAGCCGACGGGCTGAAGCTCGAGTTCCGGGTGCTGAGCGGCTTGCCGAAAGCCTAGACAGGATCCGCCACAAAATCAGCGGGGCTGCTGGAGAGAAGCAACTCTCCAGCAGCCCCGTTGTCTAATCAGAATGCTCGGTTCCAGCGAGGACCTCCACCAAACTGATTAGTGTATATTTGTGTGATGCGGAAATTCGCTCCATTAGTGCTGGCGCTCATAGCCGTCGGCGCGGCTCCATTGTACGCACAGGAGACTGCGCCAGGGGCGTGCTCGACGCCCGAATCCATAGCAGTTACCGGGAACTCCCGGATGGATAGCGCGACCGTTCGCTCGACCGCGGGACTGTCGACTGGCGCTCCTCTCAACGTTCAGGACATTCAGGCGGCCATCAAGGCGCTGTACGCGACTGGACACTTCGATGACGTCCAGATCTCCTGCCGGGTATCGCCGACCACCAACAAGGCCGCGCTGGTCATCCAGGTCAAGGAGCGGCCGATTCTGACCGACTACAAGGTCATCGGCGCGGACCGCGTCTCCCCAAAGGATGTCAAGGAGAAGCTCGCCTTTCCCACCGGCGGCCCGGTCGATCCAGGCAAAATCGCCAAGGCAATCGCCAGCACGGACTCTCTCTACGAGAGCAAGGGATACTACCTGGCCCGCGTCAAGGCGGATTCCACGGTCAATAACGGAAAGCTCTCGATCGTTTTCACGGTCGACGAAGGAAGGAGACTCGCGATTTCCGGAATTCGCATCAACGGCAACAAGAGCGTCCCGGATGCGGACATCGTGGGCGCGATGGACACCAAGCCGGAAGGCTTTCTCTGGACCCGCAATGGCGAGCTCGACGACGCCATTTATGCGCAGGACCTTAGCGAGAAAATTCCGCAACTATACGCGAGCCGTGGCTACATCGACTTCCGGATCCTCAAGGATACGCTGATCGTGGATCGCGCGAAGGGGAAGGGACTGATCGACATCACCGTCACCGAGGGGCCGCGCTACAAAGTCGGAAACTTCGAAGTGCTCGGCAACCGCCGTTTCTCCACCGACCAGATCAACGCGTTCTACCCGTTCGGGAAGGCCCAGCAGACCACCGTCGTTCAGAAAGCGACCGGCATAATTCGGCGCAGCTATACGAATCCGCCCAACACATTCGACGAAGCAAAGTGGGACGACGCGCAGCAAAAGCTGATGGAAGCGTACAACGACGAAGGCTACATCTACGCCAACATCCGTCCGGTCACCGAGAGAGTGCCGGGCACGGACTCTGTTCGCATCGTCAATCTGCGCTGGGAGATTGACGAGAGATCGCCGGCCATCGTCAACCGCATCGAGATCGTCGGCAACGACTACACACACGAGTCGTGCATTCGGGAGCAGATCGTTCTGGCACCGGGGCAGGTCTTCAACCGCAACTACCTGATCCGCAGCTACCAGAACATCGGCAATCTCAACTTCTTCGAGTCCCCGATGGCCGCGCCCGATACGCGTCCGAGCGGAGATCAGGGCGACGTCGACATTGTCTTCACTGTGAAGGAGAAGCGGACAGGCAACGTGAACTTCGGCGCGTCAATGGGCCAGGGCACGGGACTCGGTGGGTTCATTGGACTCGATCAGCCGAACCTTCTGGGCCGCTGCAAGCGGGCTCAAGTGCAATGGCAATTCGGACGCTACATCAACGATTTCAATCTCACATATAGCGACCCGAATATCCGGCAATCGCGAATTTCGGGAACCCTCACGGCCTACCACAGCCAATCGCGCTACACGGTCGCCGACCTCGGTGGGATCATCAGGACCGGC
>DASWBC010000321.1:0-2152 GCA_036390815.1 Gemmatimonadaceae bacterium | reverse complement strand
CGCGGTCCCGGCAAGCCGTTCCAGATTGCGGATGCCCGCACCGACGCGGAACGGATGCGCAGCTTCATGATCCGCCGCGACTATCGCAAAGCCGACGTGCGGCTCCTCGGTCAGACCTACGATGCCGCGACGAAGCTCGTGGCCCTTCGCTATCAGGCCACGGCCGGCCCGATCGTGCGCGTCGACGTCGTGGGCGTTTCTCGCCGTGCCGTGCGCGGGCTGATCCCATTCCGGAAGAACCAGGCCTACAGCGAAGACGTCGTCGACAGGGCAGCGACCGACATCGTGACGAACTATCAGCAGCACGGCTACTACAACGCGGCCGCCGACACAGAAGAGCGAACCGAAGGAAACACCTGGGTCATCACATTCAACGTGAAGCCCGGTCAACAGTATCGCCTCGGCGCCGTGACGTTCACCGGAAACGAGAAAGTCTCCGGCAAGAAGCTGGCCGGCCTGGTCAGCACATCGACGCCCGGCGCCCTCAAGTCGCTCATCATGACTCTCTCCCGCAGAGCGACCGGAGTCACACACGCGCAGATCACCGCGGATCGCGACACCCTCGAGTCGTATTACCGCCTGCAGGGCTTCTCCGTGGCCACGGTCGCTACGCCGGTCGTGGCAACGCACAGCGACGGCACAATGACGGTCGACTTTCCGATTACCGAAGGGCCGCAGACGATTCTGGCGGACGTACACGTCGAAGGAAACGAGCAGGTGCCGACCCGAAAGCTACCGAAGCTGTCGCTCAAGGCAGGGGACCCGCTGAATCCGCAGCTGGAGCGCGCCGACGTGGTCGCACTGCAGACCACTTATGCCGATCGCGGGAACGCCGAAGTGCAAATCAAGCCCCGCGAAGACGTCAGCGCGGACAAGACATCGGCGCGCCTCACGTACGTGATCGCAGAAGGTCCCAAGATCAGCGTCGATGAAGTTGTCGTCCGCGGAAACACGTATACGAGCTCGAACGTGATCCTGCGGCAATCCGATATCCAGCGCGGCGAGCCGTTCAGTTACACGTCGATCCTCGAAGCGCAGCGCAACCTGTATCGGCTGGGGATCTTCCAGCGCGTTGACGTCCAGGCCGAGCAGGCCGGCACCTCTCTGTCCGACCGCAACGTCGTCATCGGGGTGCAGGAGGGAAAGAATCTCACTGTCGCCGGGTCGGTCGGTCTCACGTCTCCGATGCAGAGCGCCAGCGGCCACGTGTCGCTCCTGGGATCGACATCCGTGGCCCACCGGAACCTTTTCGGAACGGGGCGGTACCTGGGGATCGAGCTCATCGCCTCGCAGAACAAGACACGCCAGGAAGCATTCATCACCTACCGCGAGCCGTTCATCGGGCCGTACAGCATCCCCGTGCAGTTCACCATCTTTCAGAGCAACAGCTTGCGGCGCGGTGCGCAGCTGCGGCAGCGCGGCTCGTTCATCGAGGCTACGAAGGTGGCGCGTTGGCAGACACGATGGTCACTTCGCTACGAATACCGCGTCTCCGCATGCGTGATGGGCGATGTCTGCGACCGGATCAAGAGCTCGCTCCTTCCGGGATTCGATCGTTCGATCACCAACATCAAGATCTCGAGCCTGACGCCGACATTCTTCTGGGACAAGCGCGACGACGCCATCGATCCGCACCGCGGCTTCTACATCAGCGCCTCGACCGAGTACGCGTTCCGGGCCCTGGCCGCTGATGCCAGGTTTCTGAAGGAGTTCGCGCAGGGAACGTGGTATCTGCCATTGACCACGCGCACGGTTTTCGCGGTCTCCGGACGGGCGGGCTTGATCCAGGATCTCGGCCTCGTCCCCCTCACCGAACGCTTCACGGCGGGCGGTGACTCGTCCCATCGCGCCTATGCCCTCGATCTGCTCGGCACGATCTGTCCCGAGCCGAGCGATATCGATTGCAAACCGACGCTCATCCGTTTGTCCGACGGTACCGTCGCGCCGATCGGCGGCAAAGGCGTCTTCCTGACTAACGCCGAGTATCGCTTCCCGATCTTCAGCAGCGTCGGCGGCGCCTTCTTCGTCGACGCGGGCAACGTCTTCGCCGACACTGCGATTCGCTTTGGCGATCTTCGTTACGGCGTCGGCACCGGTGTGCGCTACCTCTCGCCGGTGGGGCCGATCCGATTCGACGTCGGCTACAAGTTGA
>DASWBC010000320.1:0-2732 GCA_036390815.1 Gemmatimonadaceae bacterium | reverse complement strand
ACCGGTTGTGCTGACGCGTTTCCCCGACGGAATCGATGGCAAGTCATTCTATCAAAAGGATGCGCCCGTGTTCGCCCCGGAGTGGATGCGCACGGTTCCGATCTGGAGCGAGGAGACACAGCGGGAGATCAAGAACTTCGAGTGCGACGACGAGGAGTCGCTCCTGTACCTCGCCAACATGGGATCGATTCCGTTGCACATCTGGGCGAGTCGGGTGGGGTCGCTGGAGCTGCCGGACTGGTGCGTGATCGATCTCGATCCAAAGGAGGCGCCGTTCTCTGACGTGATCCGGACGGCGATCGTGCTGCATCGAGTGTGCGAATCGGTTGGACTTCCGAACTACGTGAAGACGACGGGGAAGACGGGGCTGCACATTCTTTTGCCGCTCGCGCGTCAATGCACGTATGAGCAGTCGCGGATGCTTGGGGAGTTGCTAGCGCGATGTGTGCTGCGCGAGCTCAACGACATCGCGACGATCACACGTCACGTGACTAAGCGTGGCGACAAAGTCTATCTCGATTACCTGCAGAACCGTCACGGACAAACCATTGTCGCGCCGTTCAGCGTGCGCCCGCTACCTGGCGCGACGGTTTCGATGCCTCTCGTATGGGACGACGTGAACGATTCGCTCGATCCGAAGGCGTTTACGATCAAGACCGCGGTCGAGAAGATCGAGAGGTTGGGCTCGGACCCGGTGTTGCCGGTGCTCGAGATGAAACCGGATCTAGCCGGAGTGCTGGATCAGCTCGCGAGCGAATTGACGAGCTGATCCATCGTCGCGCGTCGTTTAGAGCGTATTGACAACATGGTAGGTGTAGACCGGTCTCGTCCGCGGCATGACATCCGGCGTGAGGGTTAGCGCGGAATCCGAGAAAAAGCCAACCTCATTGCCTGGGCAGGAATTAGGGCAGCCGAATACCCCAAGCGAGATGCTGTCGTTAGCGATCCTGTAGCCGTCGTTCAGTCTCTCTGTTCGCTCGTAAGTCTTTGGAGTATTGGCCGACCAGTCGCGGTAGCGATCTACTCGGAAGGCGTGACCGGCGTCGTCAAGATACAGTGTGCCCGACAGCACCGTCGAACCGACGTCGACTGCCGAGAATGTGACAGGGAGCGGCTGGCCATCGATTGCGGTGAGAGCGTAGGTTCGCAGAAATGGCGCCGTCGAATCGTGGCAAGCAGATACGGCGACGGAGACGACAAGGACTACGGTCAGACGTGAGAGGTGCATTAAGCCCTCCTGAAGGGGTGAAGAGGGATTGCTCTACCTCAACCTGTATAGTGAGTTGTCAGGTTGCAAGATGGCCTCGTTCAGAGTGCGTGCGCTCACGGGCACAAGTAACTTTCCCGATCCGCGAGCGCTCGTCGTCCACTCGATTGGAACTGAATGGCTGAAACCGTGTCCGAAAACGAGATACGCCCGATCTCGCATCGTAGCACTAACGACAAGGTGCTGCAGCTCGTCCTGCCGCTCGTAAAACCTGGAATCCGCGTCACCGATATCGGCGCCGGCGAAGGCTTCTTCTCCCAGCTCCTCGGCGATCACATCAAAACAAAGCTCGGACTCCAGTCTTCAGACGTGATCACGGCCTGCGACATTTTTCCCGAATACTTTCGGTATCCGGCGGTGCGGTGCCTGAAGATTTCGCCGGACGGGCGTCTTCCATACGAAGATTCATCAATCGACATAGCGTGCAGCCTGGAAGTCATCGAGCACGTCGAGGATCAGTTCGCCTTCACGCGAGAGCTCTATCGAGTTCTTCGACCAGGAGGATTGGCGATCATCAGCACGCCGAACATCCTCAATCTCAATTCCCGCTGGCGGAATCTCCATTCAGGTTTCGCCACGCTGTTCGATCCGCTACTGCTCTCGAGTGCCGACCCGGTTCATACGTCCGGCCACATCAACCCGGTCAGCTACTACTATCTCGCGTATCAGTTGCGCCGAGCGGGGTTTGTATCGACGTCGGTCGAGTACGACAGGTTCAAGGATTCAGCGCGATTTCTTCTTCTCATCTGTGGGCCGATGATCTGGATCGGGAATCAACTCTTCAAGCGCCGCCTCAATGCGCGCAAGAGAGAGGTTGCGTCCGAGAATGCGTCGATCCTGAAAGAGATGTGGTCATTGCGGATGCTTACGTCCCGCAGTGTTATTGCCGTGGCGAGAAAGTGACGCCCACGTAAGTGTGAAGCATCTATTCGTCACGCAGGATTACGCTCCGGACCTGGGCGGGATGGCGCGCCGACACGTCGAGCTCTGCCGACGGTTTGCGGACGGGGACACGACGATGGAGGTATCCACCGTCAGCGTCGAGAACGCCGCGGCCTTCGATGCGTCCGAGCAATACCCGATCAACCGACAGCCCTTTCCCTTCTCGAAGGCGAAGGTCTTCACGAATCAGCTTCGATGGGGACGATGGCTGTCTGGGCGCGCTCCGAATGACATCGATGTTCTGCATTGCGGCAACATTCGGCCCGTCGGGTACGCGGTTCTTCTCGCCCACCTGAGGCGGCGCGTTCCATTTCTGGTCTACGTCAACGGCGGAGATCTCCTTAAAGAGCAAGCCGGCATCGCGGCAAGCGCCAGGAAGCGCTTCGGAGCGCGGCACATCCTTGGAGCCGCGAGTGGGATAGTCGCAACGTCGAGGTGGGTTGCCGGATTGGCCGGGGACGTAGTGCAAGAACTCGGAATCGGGCGAGCTCCGCCAATCGGAGCGTTCGATCTTGGAACCGAT
>DASWBC010000319.1:0-5481 GCA_036390815.1 Gemmatimonadaceae bacterium | reverse complement strand
TAGAATTGTCAGCATTTTCGGCTGCTCATATTCATTAAAATTCGACGCGATTTTTCTGCAATGCACGCCCCGATGCCGGATTTAAAGGCACAAATCAAAAAAACGTCTGGACCTGATACTTATCGATGATCCGCGAACTCCGCAGTCTCGGCTATCACGTCGAACGGCTTTCGGCTCCCTCGGGCAGTCCGGCATGAGTGCCGAGCGATTTTCGACCCTGGTTGATCCGAGAAGCGGCCTGAATTGCTGACGTTTCGCCACTATTTCGGCGCCGGACCCCCGCCTAGCGCGGCGGTGACGCAGATCTGGATAAGCCGGCTACGTTGGGGACTTGATGGTGGTCAGTTCCGCAAGACTCGCCCCATCGCGACGTCCGCCTAGTGGGCGCACCGTTGGTCATCGGACGCGGCGGCCGTCACACTCCGGCATAGACGAGCCTGGTGAACAGTCGAGGAGGTATCAAACTGCCCCACTTCGCGTCGTATGGAGCAGTCGGGCCGGCCGTCAGGACCTCGTCGAGCGATCGGCCCTGTTTCTTGAGTGCCGCGATCTTCGTCCGGATGCCAACGAGCATCTCACGAAATTCAACAAGGCCCGACCTGTCACCGACCGGGCCGTGGCCTGGAATGACGACGGTGTTGACGGTCGTCCGCTCGACGTTGCGTTCGGCTGCGCGAATCGAGCCGTCGATGCTGCCACCTGTCGAGTAGTCGATGAACGGGTACACGCCATTCCACCACGTATCGCCCACGTGCAGGACATCGGCATCCGTGAAATGCACCGAGATGTCAGAATCGGTGTGCGCCGGCCCGTAGTACGTCAATGCGATGCGAGCGTCGTTGACATGCATGGCGCGCTCAGTCGCAAAGACTTGCGATGGCCGCGCCCCCATGGGGGCCGGCCCAAACGTGTAGTTCCAGTCCTCGACGCGAGTCGCCACAGACAGGCGCTTCAGCGTATTTTCGTGCGCCACGATGGCGGCGCCCTCGGAGTGCAACCACTCGTTGCCGTCCGTATGGTCAAAGTGCCAATGCGTGTTGATCAGATACTTGATCGGATCGCGGCTGATGCCTGCCAACGCCTTCGCCAAATTCTGTCGTGAACCCGGAATGCCCGCATCGACGAGTAGCTGACCGTCTCGTCCCGGGAGGACGGCGATATTGCCACCGGAGCCCATCAAGACCGCGATGTTGCCGCGAAGTCGCTGCACAACGATTTCCGCCGTGGCCGCTCCGTCCCGAATCAGGCGCACCAGGTGATCGCCCTCATGCTGCGCGTAGAGCGGATAGGGGCGCACCCATAGCGCCGCTGTCGCAGCCGCGGCAGTCTTGAGAAACTGGCGTCGTGATCCCGCGTGCGCGTGCGATTTCATGTCCTTCTCCTCACATTTCGATCAGTCTCGTTGACGCGCCACCGCGGGAAACAGCGTCCTGAAGTACCTGACGGGCGAGTTGCCGCATCGTCAGACTTGCGCGGCACCTCCATCTGCGAACAACTCGATACCGTTGACGAAGCTCGAGGCGTCGGACGCAAGGAACAGCGCGGCCTCGGCGATTTCCCGAGGTTCCGCGACTCGCCCCAGCGGAATTGCACTGGCGAGGGAATCGACGAACCCCTTGCCTTGGGCAGGGGGAACCAGGCCGAGGAGCCCGGGCGTTCTCGTTGCGCCAGGACTCAGCACATTGACGCGGATCCGACGCGACCTGAGCTCGAGAATCCAGGACCGTGCAAAGCTCCGGACGGCAGCCTTACTCGCGCCGTACACGCTGAAGTTCTCGTTGCCGGTCGTTCCGGTTGTCGAAGAGCTCAGGACGATCGCCGCCCCGTCCCGGAGAAGCGGTAACGCTTTCTGCACCGTGAACAGCGTCCCTTTGACATTCGTGTCAAACGTCTCGTTGAAATGCTGCTCGGTGATCTGGCCAAGCGGCATGAATCCGCCGCCACCCGCATTCGCGAACACGACGTCGAGATGACCTGCGTCCGCCGCAATCCGTTCGAACAACGCATCAAGATCCGCGAGATTGCTCACGTCCGCCCGAACCCCAGTGACGGGCGGCCGGATTCGTGCTTCGGCTTTGCGAAGCTCGGACTCTCGTCGACCGGTGATGAACACCCGCGCACCCTCCTGGGCAAACAGTTCAGCCGAGGCGAGGCCGATTCCCGACGTGCCACCGGTGATCAGTGCCACCTTCCCTGCGAGTCGACCCATCACTCTTCCTCATTACGCCGGCGCCCGGATCTCTCCAGCGCGCCGGCGCGAAAACTATCGGAGATACGTGGAGAAGGTGTAATCGTTTGCCTTCTGGGGAACGTGACACTCGAAGCATCCCTTCACAGCATCAGTGACCAGCGGCTTCTTCGGGTCGCCGCCCGCCCACGCCTGGAATCCCCACCCGCCGGTCGAGGCGTACTTTTTCGAGTCCTTCAGCATGACGGGAACAGCTTTGCGGCCGCCTTGCAGGAAAGCGCCATCGACGAGCGAAACGTCCCGCACATCGTCGACGAACAGCGTGCCGTCCGGATACGGCATGGAGCCGCCCTTCATCAAGCGAGGCAAGCCGATGTCGTTCACGTAGATGTGATGCAGTCCGTCAATCGCGCTGAACGACGGACTGGCCTTGGTGATGATCATGGAGTTCACGAGATACCAGTGCTGAAAGCCCGCGGGAATCTTCAGCGCCGGCTGGCCGGTGGCGGCGGACACGGATCCCCAAGCCAAGAGGGCGGCCGAGGTGACGGCCAGTGCAACGCAGGATATTCGGCGCATATTCTTCGTCTCCTTCCGAACGTTTAGAGCGTCGGGCTGAGAACTCGTTAAGGTGTCTTGGGCGTCGGAACCGTGAAGGCGACCGTTTGAGTGGTGATCACACGGTGCGTCGGATCGGCCAATTCGAACAGGACTCGATGCGGACCCGGCTCCAAGCCCACCAGAATGACGGTCTCACCACTGGTATCCACGAAGTGCCACTTCGCATCATCAACGGTGATATGCAGGTGGCCAATGCGAGGCGACACGTCGAGCGCGCCGTGGCCGAACACCGGCAGCACCCTCAGATGCTCGGTCCGGTACTGGATGAACACGCGGCCTTGCGTAAGGGCCTCCGCGAGTGGCGGATCGACGATGAGCTTAGGGGGCGACTCGTTGTCGATCGTAATCAAGGGCGAGGGACCACGAACGTCCCTCGCGCTTTGGCCGGCTACTGAAACAGCGAGGACGGCGAGGAGCGCCGCAGCGCCGAGCGACGTGAATGTGAACTCCATGTCCATGCTCTCTCAGACGGCGTGCGTCAGCGGCAGCGGAACGACGTGCTCCGCGACGAACCACACCTGCAGCTCATTGGTTCGAATGATCTCGCTGACGATCAAATCGTTGGTGCCGTCATCACCTCGCTCCGAGGCAATACGCGCCATCGTTCGCGCTTCCTTAATCACGATTTCGTGCGCGTGCAGCAGGCGTGACACCTGTACCGGCACCTCCTCACGTCCTCGTGGTGCACGAGGAATCAACGTCACCTCCGCGACATCCGGCGCCATGGCGAGGCTCACGCCGCCTAACACCTGTATTCTTTCGGCAATGCCATCGACGAGCGCATTCTGCTCACCGAAGTGCTTATCGAACAACAGGTGCAGCTGATAAAACGTGGGCCCGGCCAGCTGCCAATGGTGCTTCTTGTAGAGATCACGAAGCGTGATCGTGTCGGCCAGGAGCTGATTGAGATTTTCGACGCTCTCCTTGCATATCACTTCCGACAGCGCGATCGGCATCCTTATCAGGTGTCCGTACGGCTGAATTTCCGGGACGTGCTGGTGAACCAGCGGTTCGGCTCGCTTCAGGATGGCGTCCGCGTCGATCATCTTGGTCATCGCCTGCTCCTCGGTGATGTGCGGTGTCTTTCCGGTGGCGGTTAGGCGACCTTCGCAACGTGTTGCTGAAAGAACGCGAGCATGTCGGCGTTCACCATCTCGTGATGGGTGGCGAACAGCCCGTGCGACAGGCCGGGGTACACTTTCAGCGTCGCGCCCTTCACGAGCTTGGAGGACATCATGGCCGACGCGCCGATCGGAACGATTTGATCGTCGTCGCCGTGGAGAATCAGCGTGGGGACGTCGAACTTCTTCAGGTCCTCAGTAAAATCGGTTTCGGAAAAGGCCTTGATGCACTCGTAGCTGGCCTTGACCCCGGACATCATGCCTTGCCGCCACCAGTTCCGGATGAGACCTTCCGACACCTTGGCGCCGGCACGGTTGAACCCGTAGAACGGACCGCTAGCGGTGTCGAGCCAGAACTGCGCCCGATCTCTCCGATGCGCGGCGCGCAGCCCGTCGAACACCTCGATTGGCAGACCACCCGGATTCGCCGCCGTCTTTACCATCAGAGGAGGGACGGCATCAAGGAGCACTGCCATCGCTACGCGGCCCTTGGCACGTCCCGCGCCGTGGCGGCCGATGTAGCGGGCGACCTCTCCTCCGCCGGTGGAATGGCCCACGTGAATCGCGTTCTTCAGATCGAGCGCCTCCACGAGCGCCATCAGATCGTCCGCGTACGTATCCATGTCGTTGCCGTGCCACGTCTGCGCCGAACGGCCGTGACCGCGGCGATCGTGCGCGATGCACCGGAAGCCGTGTTCGCCGAAGAACTGCATCTGGGCGTCCCAGTCGTCGGAACTCAACGGCCAGCCATGGCTGAAGACCATCGGCTGTCCGCTACCCCAATCCTTGTAGTAGATCGTCGTTCCGTCGTTCGTCGTGATCGTGCTCATTGGCGTTCTCCTTTAAGAAGCGTGATGCGGATGTCTCGTCGGGGTTACCGCGGCACATTGCTGCCGACTCCGCATCCGGTCTCCTGCTATGCTCGAGTTCGCCGCGGTCCGCGCAACGGCGGCGTAGCCAGCGGATGTCGGGTCGGTCATGGCACGGGAGTCTAGGCGTTCGCTGCACGCGCCGCTATCACGGATTTCCATGATGGCGGCAACGGCACATGGGCGTTACCTTGAAAGGCACCGATGACCAAGCTGGACTTCGTCGTCTTCATCGTTGATGACGACGTTCGGATGTGCGAGGCGCTCGCTGAACTGTGTTCGTCGCGCGGCGTCGAGTCGGTGGCGTTCGGCTCCGTCGATGAATATCTTGCCTACTCGCGACCGGATCGTCCCGCGTGCTTGGTGTTGGACGTGCGCCTACCAGGCATTAGCGGTCTGGAGTATCAGCGGCAGCTTGGCGATTCCTATCACCCACCGATTGTGTTCATCACGGGCCACGGCGATATTCCCTCGTCTGTCAGGGCCATGAAGGCGGGCGCGATCGATTTCTTGACCAAGCCTTTTACGCAGGATGCACTCTTTGGCGCGATCGAAACGGCGGTCGAGACGGATCGCCGAGCGCGTGTCGCAAATGCTGAGCGTGCTCGGCTAACGGGACGATATTCCACACTCACGCCGCGCGAACGCGAAGTCCTGCCCCTGGTTGTCAGCGGTCTCCTGA
>DASWBC010000318.1:0-7712 GCA_036390815.1 Gemmatimonadaceae bacterium | reverse complement strand
CCACTGAAGGTCCGCTCAGCACGCTCTGGCTGGGATTGCCAGTGCGGGCCGCAATCGTGATCTACGGGGTGGGGCTGCTCCCCATCATCGTGCTGCCCATCGCCTATGCGTTGACGTTCGAGACGCAGACACTGAGCGCCGAAGATGTCGAACGCGTGCGTGCGCTAGCTCGCGAGAATCGCGCGTCCACTGAGAGTGGTGCGGGAGATCCGATCGACAACAAGCACCGCGGATGAATCAAACCGCAAACGTGAATGCGCTTCTCCAGGTCGCTTTACCGAATGCCGCTCGACCCGCTGTCGTAGCAGTCGGCATTTCCTACTTCGCCGTGGTCCTCGGCATCAGCGTCTGGGCGGCGCGGAGAACACGAACGGCGAGAGATTTCTTCGTCGCCGGAAAGGGGATCGGGCTCGTCGCGCTCACGGTTGCCTCGGTGTCGGTGTCCGTCTCCGGTTTTGCATTCATCGGCGGTCCGGGGTTCATCTATGCCGTCGGCCTGGGCGCGATGTACATCGTGCTTCCGGCCGCCGTAACGAATGTCATGGGTGCATGGGTCCTGGCCAAGCGCATGCGGCTACTCGGAGAGGCCCGCGCTCTCATAACGATTCCCGACGCGATCGGCGCCCGCTATCGCTCCCGCGCCGCGCAGGGATTGTCGGCCGTCGCGATTCTGGTCGGGATCGTGGGATACATGGCGACGAATGCGCTGGCGATGGGCGTCGTGATCAATTCCATCTTTGGAGTGGGTCTTGGCTGGGGGATCTGGATCGGAATGGGTGTAACACTCGCGTATTCCGCATCGGGCGGCATTCTCGCCGGCATCTACAACGATGTCTTTCAGGGAACCCTGATGGCACTGGCATCCGTGCTCGTTTTTGTTTTTGTGCTCCAATTTGGCGGCGGGCTCGGCGAAATCTCGCGCACGATACTCGCGCACGACCCCGCCTTTCTTGGCCCTTGGGGAAAACTTACTCCGGTAGCAGCGCTTTCTTTCTTCTTCGTGTTTTCGATGGGCTCACTCGGCCAGCCGCAGGCTGTGCACAAGTACTACATGCTGCGTGATCCTTTGCAGCTCAAGTGGTATCCGCTGCTCAAGACACTGGGTCTGGTGCTGGTGCTGCTTCTGTACTTCAGTGTGGGGGTGGGCGTGAAGTCATTCGTGCTGGCCGGTCGTCTGGCTCCGCTGGTGAGCCCCGACCAGGCGACGCCGGCTCTGTTGCTCAACGTCACGCCGATAATTCTGGCTGCCCTGGTATTCTCGGGCGTCGCAGCTGCGACAATGAGCGCGGCAAACTCGTTCATTAATATTGGCGCTGCGGTAGTCACGCACGATTTGCCGGTAGCTTTCGGCCGGCGCGCAAAAAACGAGCTGCGATGGGGGAGAACCGTAACGGTTTTGATCGCCATCGCGGCCGCAATCACTGCGCAGCAGTCGGGGACGATGGTGGCGTTCCTCGGGATTTTCGGATGGGGCTTGTTCGCCTCGACGCTGGTACCGGCACTGGCGATTGGACTCAACTGGCAGGGCGCCACGCGCGCAGGAGCGATGGCGTCGATCGCGACGGGACTGATCGTTACGCTCGCGCTGGAAACCACGGCCTACTGGAAGGTCTTCACATTTCCGGCGGGTGTGACGGCGTCGGCGGTCGCAATGGTGTCTTCGTTTCTGGTATTCTTCGTCGTGTCGTGGCTCACGCGACGCACCGCGTCGAGGGAGATAGACCCCGATGTCAGGTTGGTGATGGAGCTCTGATCACTCCGTCGCGGATTTCTTCGCCTTTCGATTCTCCATCACTCGGACGCTCTTGATGTTCACGAACTCGAGGATGCCGAACTCGCCGAGCTCGCGACCGAATCCCGAGTTCTTGACGCCGCCAAAGGGCAGACGCGTGTCAGATACGACCATGCCATTGATGAAGAGAAGCCCCGACTCGATCTCGGCGATGAGGCGACTACGCTCGGCGGCGTCGCGAGTCCATGCCGACGCGCCCAGCCCGAAGGTGGTGCCGTTGGCAATGCGGATCGCGTCGGCGAGATCCTTCGCTTTGAAAACCGACGCAACAGGCCCGAACAGCTCTTCGCGTGCCGCAGGCGCGCCGGGTGGGATGTCGGTGAGAACCGTGGGTGCATAGAAGTATCCTTCGCGATCGAGCTTTTTGCCGCCCGTGGCAAGCTTTGCTCCCGCGGCGACAGATGCCTTCACCTGCTGATCGAGCTGATCGCGGATCGCCGCCGTCGCCTGTGGTCCGAGCTCGGTCTTTTCATCCATTGGGTCTCCGATCCGCACCGCGGAAACACCAGCGACGAAATTCTCGAGGAATTCGTCGTAGACCTTCTCGTGGATTACGAATCTCTTGGCGGCGATGCAGGACTGGCCGTTGTTGATCATCCGCGCCGCCACCGCCGTCGAGACGGCGTTTTCCAGATCGGCGCTCGGCATGACCACGAACGGGTCGCTGCCACCTAGCTCGATGACCGATTTCTTGAGATTCCTGCCGGCGGCACTCGCGACCGATCGACCAGCTCCTTCGCTGCCGGTGAGCGTGACGGCGGCGATGCGACGGTCGGCGATTATTCCCTCGACCAGGTCGGAGCCGATGAGCAGAGTCTGAAAAGCGCCCTCGGCGAATCCAGCACGGCGAAAAATGTCTTCGATGGCCAGAGCGCACTGTGGAACGTTCGACGCGTGCTTGAGGACGCCGACATTGCCAGCCATTAGCGCCGGAGCCGCAAAACGGAAAACCTGCCAGAATGGAAAATTCCAGGGCATGATCGCGAGCACGACTCCGATTGGCTGAAATGCGACCCAGCTCTTGCCGCCGTCTATCTCGACAGGCCGGTCGGCGAGAAATCTCTCTGCCTTGTCGGCGTAGTAGCGGCACGCAGTCGCGCACTTCTCCGCTTCGGCGATGGCGGCGTTGATGGGTTTCCCCATCTCGAGCGTCATGAGCTGTCCGAGCTGGCGCGATTCCGCAGTCAGGATAGCGGCGGCCTTGCGCATGTGGGCCGCGCGATCGGCGAAGGATGTGCGGCGGTGCTGGCGATACGCTGCCACACCTCGATCCAGTGTCTCGCTCACTTTCGCCGCCGAGTACGGCTCGAAAGTGCGAAGGGTCTTTCCGGTCGCGGGGTTTGTAGTCGATATGCCCATGATCAATTGCCTCGATTCACTTAGCGTGCCGGAGGTCGCGCTGTGCGATTCGCAGCCTTGGATGTTTGGGATCGCTCAAATCCATGTCCTGCCACGGCACTCGATAAACCGAATAAAGATTGCGGCTGTTGAGGAAGTGCCTGATCGGTCGCACGAGAGTCCAGGCCGACAATCGCTCGATCAATGCCGACGCGCCGATCAGGTAGGCCTCAACCAGGCATGTCTTATCGACGCGCTCCACACGAAGCTCTTCGATACGCCCGACGTCGATGCCATCCACATCGCGGACTTTGGTACCGAGTAGCAGCTCGACGTTGATTTCCATCCGCTACTCCGCCTCCTCTTGCCCACCGCCCGGGATGCGCTCGATGATGTGACGCGCGATCCAGATCTCCCAGTCAATCGCTCCGGTCTCGCGGGCTTTGACATCCAGCCTGATGTCCTTGCCGGTCGTCACCACTCGCGACCATGGGATTCTCACAGGCTCGGCGCGCCTCGGACCCCAGGCTCGGGCCAACTTCTCCGCCAATTTCGCCAGCCCGGGATGCAGGCGCATCCACGGTGTAGTTCCTCCGATCATGATATGCGTGATCCGTGGCTGTGAATGTTCTCCCAGCTGCATCACGATCCCATCGACACGACCCATATCGCAATCCTCGCGGTCCACGAGCTTCCGGTCGAGAACGTCGCGCACCAGGTTCACTTCAACCTCCTGTGATCTCGAGTGGGATCGAGATCACACTCAGGACGAATGAAATGAGGATGACGATCGCGACGACAAAGTTGCTGACCCAGCCGTTGCGGTGCTTCCCCATGTAAATCGGATCATTCAGGAGAAGCAGAAATGGGACGATAGCGACCGGCAATGTCGCGGCGGTCAACGCCATCGACATCATCGTGATCTTCACGGGATCGACTCCAAACAGCAATGGAACGGCCGCCAACAGGATGATGACCGTGTAGACGAGTGTGAAACGGGAGTCCCTCGACGGCTCGAGATCCTCGCTCCAGTTCCAGCCGAAACCCTGCGCGAAGAAATAGGCAATTGCAAGCGAGATCTCCACCGCCGCTCCGAAACAGGCGACGAGCATCGAAGCTGCAAACAGGAGTAATCCCCATCCGGGCAATGCGCTCATCATGGGAAGCGCCGCTTGCTCGAACTTATCCACTCGAATTCCTTTCGGTTGCAGCGCCAATGCGGCGGCGATGAGAACCGCCATCGAAAGAAATCCGCCGAAACCCATGCCAAGCCCGGCAATGAACCGGTTGACCCCGATGTAACTCTCATCCCACTTGTCTTCGATAACGCCGGAGGAATAGAAATACATCAGATAAGGGGAGATCGATGCGCCGAGGATGCTGACGGCGATGAAGCCATAGCGCGCCTTGTCATGGCCCGGCATGGTCGGGAGAAGGCCGCCGCCGACGCCAGACCAGTCCGGGTGCAGCTTGATCGCGGCGACAACGAAGGAAATCGTTACCAGCCCGAGCAAAGATGCGCCCTTCTCGATCAGGCCGAATGTCCCCTTCCACATAAGAAGCCAAACCAGGAATGAGACAGGAATTGCCCACCACGGAAATCCGATACCGGTGAGAATCTGAAGTGACAAACCGATTCCTCCGAGCTCCGCCACCAGCACCAGGAACGCTATCAGCACCATCCCGACGAGCACGATGAAGAAGAACGGGAATCCGAATCGCTCGCGCATCGCGTCGACGATCGTGTGCCTGCTGACGGCGGACAATCTTCCCGACATCTCAACGAGGAACGCGAGACACACGGTACCGATCAGAATCGCCCACAGGAGCTGATAACCAAAAGCGGCGCCCCCCTGAGCGGCGGTGAGAACCGACCCGATCTCGAGGAATCCCCCGACGCTGGTGACGATGCCGAGCGTTATCTCAAGGATCTTCTTCACTGAGGAGCCGTTTCGGGGCCATCTGATTTACATTGTTGTCCTATGTCCAAGAACAAAGTGTGCGCAGTGGTCCTTTCACTTTTCGTGCTCGCCGGAGTTGACGCGGCCTGCGGACAATCGCAGGCAAATTCCGTACAAAGTCTCACCGTGCCCCCGCCGATTCGTCGGGAGTTCAGGGGAGTGTGGATCGCGTCGGTGGAGAACATCGACTGGCCTTCGCAGCCCGGGCTTTCGACGCAGGAACAGAAGGACGAGCTGCTGGGAATGCTCGATCGTGCCGTGGCTCTCCGATTGAATGCCGTGATTCTGCAGGTACGTCCCGCCGCCGACGCGCTGTACCCGTCACCCTACGAGCCGTGGTCGGAGTATCTGACGGGGCGCATGGGGAGAGCACCCAATCCTTATTACGATCCACTCGAATTTGCGGTGAATGAGGCCCACCGGCGCGGGCTCGAGCTGCATGCGTGGTTCAATCCCTATCGCGCGCGTCATCCGTCGTCGAGGTCGGCGCCGGCGCCGAATCACATCAGCGTCACGCACCCCGAGCTGGTGAAGAAGTACGGGAGCATGCTGTGGATGGATCCGGGTGAGCCGGAAGTTCGCAACGAGACGATCCGTGTGGTTCTCGACGTCGTCCAGCGGTACGACATTGATGGCGTTCACATCGACGACTACTTCTACCCGTACAAGGAGAAGGACCGCCGCGGTAGGACCATCGAGTTTCCAGACGGGAACAGCTGGCGGAAATATCTCAGATCCGGGGGAACGCTTTCGAAAGATGATTGGCGGCGGGCCAACGTCGACAGTCTCATTTACCAGGTTTACATCCGGATAAAGGCTGCAAAGCCGTGGGTGAAATTCGGCATCAGCCCATTTGGAGTGTGGCGTCCGGGAAACCCCCCGCAGATCGGGGGCTTTGATTCGTACGCGGAGCTTTACGGCGACTCGAGAAAGTGGATCCTGAATGGATGGGCGGACTACTTCACACCGCAGCTCTATTGGCCGACCTTCCGTCCCGATCTGAGCTACCCCGTCCTGTTGCAATGGTGGGTCGAGCAGAATGCGAAGGGTAGGCATATCTGGCCGGGCAACTATCTCGACAAAGTCACGGGCACTCAAACCGGTTGGCCCGCGCAGGAGCTGCTCGATCAGATCTCGATCACGCGCGCGCAGCGCGGAGCGACGGGCAATATCTACTTCAGCATGCGCTCGTTCATGTTCGGGAGAGACAGCCTTCCCGAGAAACTTGTGACCGGTCCATACGCGAGCAGAACACTGGTGCCGGCATCCACCTGGCTTGACAGCATTCCGCCGCTTTCACCGATCGTGCGCGTTGGTCGCGACGCCCTAACCGGCGTGAGCACTGTCTCGCTCCAATCTCAGGGCGTGGAACCTACCTGGCTGTGGCTGGTCAGGACGCGTGTTGGAACGGATTGGACGACTGAAGTCCTTCCGGGATTCCAACGCTTCTACATGATTCCACGCATCGCTGGCGGCGTCTCGGCGGATGAAATCGCGGTGTCGGCCGTCGACCGAAACGGCAACGAGAGCGCGCCGGTCATGTTGGGGTTGGCGTCCTCTCCCTGAAAACAAAAACTCCGCGCTGAGCGTGATGCTCAGCGCGGAGAGGGTCGCAGAACAGCTGGTGAGAATCCGCTCAATTCACCGTGATCTGCTGGATCATGCCGTGTGCGAAGTGTGGCTTCCCGTCCTTTGCATCTGGTATGAAGCAGATTAGCGCGTAGTTGCCCCGGGTAAAATCAGCCGTGAAATACCCGGACAGTCCGTGCTCGAGGCCGGACATACCGCCCAGCGCCTTTCCGGGGGGCGGACCGTCCATCTTCTCGATCCACTTCATGAAGTCTTCGACACTGGCCCCGGGAGCCAGCTGGACCAGCTCGAGTTCGTGAGGCTGCTGGGCCGCGTTGTAAACGCGAATGGTGCGCGATCCGGCGCGAATCGGAGATGAGAGCTTGAAGGCATAATCGGCGAGTGTCGCGGTGATGTCAGCCCGAGGCTTTGAAGCAGCCGGACCGTTGTCACGCGCTACCCTTAGCGACCGCACCATTCCCTTCATGAAATGGGGCGGTCCGCCCAGATCGACCAAGCAGATCAGGGCGTAGTTGCCGGGCTCGAGCATCACCGTCGCGTTCGACTCGAGGCCGGGGTCGGGAGCATTCGGGCCACCTACTTGTTTCGCCCAGGCGGGAGGAGGTCCCGGATTGGCCAGAGCAGCGCGGAGAGCATCTATCGTTTTTCCTTCCGCCAACTTCAACAACTGCATGTGATGAAGCGCGGGACCCTTGTTCAGGAATCTGAACTCGGTGAGGCCGGCGGGGATGACGTCAGGAGCGGTGACTTGAAATCCTCGCCCGTAACCCGAACGACGTGCGGCTTAACGGTGGGTGGTGAGACGGCTATAGACTTGACCGTCGAGTGCGATGGAGCCGCCGCGAAAGCGAGGCCAAATGAAAACGTTGCGACTGCTACGGATCCCACGATGAGACCGACGGTCTTCACAGATGCCATGAACGAACACCTCTCCATTGACGAGTACGGGCGATGAGCGAGCCACATTGTGCCGCCACCATCCTCGGCTGTCAACAGGAGACCGCTGTCTACTTGTCCTCGTGCTTGAGGGA
>DASWBC010000317.1:0-4201 GCA_036390815.1 Gemmatimonadaceae bacterium | reverse complement strand
GCTTCGGCGGTGGAATCCTCCCTTCGGCAGATGGATGCATCGCTCGAGGACGCGGCGCGCGGGCTCGGCGCCTCATGGATGATGACAATGCGGCGGGTGATTATCCCGGCGGCGCGCCCCGGGCTGGTGGCGGGCGGATTGCTCGCGGCGGTGACGGCTGTGGGTGAGTTCGTTGCGAGCGTCGTTCTCTACACTCACTCCAATCGTCCGATCTCGATGGAGATCCTGGCGCAGCTGCGCGCTCTCGCTTTCGGAACCGCGGCGGCGTACAGTGTTCTGTTGATATTTCTCGTGCTGCTCATGACTCTCGCCGCCAGATCGTTCGAGGAGAGACTTGCCTGACCAGCCGGCTCGGCCCGCGCGACCACGCGTCGTAATCATCGGTGGTGGATTCGGAGGCATTGCCGCCGCGCGCGCTCTCAGGCGTGCGAAGGTCGATGTCACGCTCATCGACCGAACCAATCACTTCATCTTCCAGCCGCTGCTTTACCAGGTTGCGACCGCGGCGCTGGCGCCGAGCGACATCACGGCCCCGATCCGCTGGATCCTGAGGGGACAGAGGAATACCGAAGTCCTCCTGGCCGAAGCCCGCGACATCGATACGGCGCGACGCGTAGTGCGGGTCGACGACGACCTGCGCGAGCTCCCGTACGATTATCTAATCGTGGCGCCGGGGGCGCGTCATCACTACTTCGGCCGCGACGACTGGGAACCGTACGCGCCGGGACTGAAGGCGATCGAGGACGCATCAGAGATTCGACGGCGCTTTCTGCTCGCGTATGAGAAGGCCGAGAAGACGGAGGATATGCTGGAACGCGAAGAGCTGCTCACCTTCGTCATCGTCGGCGGGGGGCCGACCGGGGTAGAGCTATCGGGTGCGATTCCTTTCATCGCCAGGAAGGCCCTCCATTCCGAGTTTCGCCGGGTGGATACGACCCGTACCCGGGTGGTTCTGGTGGAGGCGGGCCCAAGGATTCTGCCATCGTTTCCGGAGGATCTGGCGCAGCACGCGGCGCGCGATCTGGCCGATCTTGGTGTCGAGGTTCGCGTCAACTCCATGGTCACTGGATTGGGCGCCGATGGCATCAGCATCGGAACGGAGAAAATTCGCGCCCGTACAGTATTCTGGGCTGCCGGCAACAAGGCGTCACCGCTCGGGAAGCTCCTCGGCGCTCCGCTGGACAACGCCGGCAGGGTGAAGGTGACCGATGATCTATCGGTGCCGGGTCATCCCGAGATTTTCGCGATCGGCGATCTGGCGACGCTCGCTCAGGATGGGCGGCAGGTGCCGTGGGTGTGTCCGGCCGCGAATCAGGAGGGCGCGTTCGCGGCGAAGTCGATCATCCGCGATACGCGGCATCAGCCCAGAAAGAAGTTTCACTACTTCAATAAGGGCGATCTGGCGACGATCGGCCGATCACGCGCCATCGCGGACTTCGGCCGAGTGAAGTTCACAGGGCGGCTGGCGTGGTTTCTGTGGCTGTTCGTCCACATCATGTATCTCGTGGGGTTCCGCAACCGGGTGGTGGTGTTCATCGACTGGGCGTACGCGTACTTCACTTATCAGGCGGGGGTGCGGCTGATCACGGATGTCGAGCGGTACAAGCCGCCGCCGGCATCTGTGAGCATCTAGAGTCGACTGCAACAGAACGAGAGGGGAGCTCCAGCTTTCAGGCTGATGGCTCTTGAGCTTCACTGCACCGGGACGTTACGAGGGCCATTCCTGGTGTTGGTGACTGGAAAGTGGTACTAATGTTGTCCGACCAATTTCTTCTACGCGAGGATGAGTCAAATGGGCAATAGCGCCGATTCAGTCAAGGAAGTAGATCCCTCGCCCGCGAAGGTCGGACTTTGGGAAGACTTCGTGGACATTTTCTACGCGCCGTCGTCTGTCTTCGCACGGAGGAGTGACGGAAAGTTCGGCCTGGCTCTGCTCTTCCTCGCGCTCGCCATCCTCGTGCTCATCTTCCTGACCAAGAACGCGATGCAGCCGGTCATGGATGCCGAGTTTACGAGGCAAACCGCGGCGGCGATGCGGAAGAATCCGAACATCACCGCGGAACAAATGGCATCGAGCCGCGGCTTCTTCGAGATGCTTGGCCCTGTAATCATCACCGTAATACTCACGATTAGCGTATTCGGCACCGGCCTGGTGCTGTGGGTGGTCGGAAAACTCTTCGACGCGAAGGAGTCGCTCGCGGCGGCGCTGATGATCGCGACTTACTCGGAAGTTCCGCGGGTCGTGCAGATCCTGACGAATGCGGCGCAGGGACTCGTCATGAGTCCGGAGAAGCTCAATTCCATGAATGCTGTCGGCTTTTCCCTCGCGCGATTCATGGATCCCGATGGCTCGCCGGTGATGCTCGCGCTGGCGGGTCGAGTGGATCTGTTCACGATCTGGATCACGGTGCTGCTGGCGATCGGGCTGCATGTGGTCGGGAAGATTCCGAAGCAGCAGGCCGCGATTGCGGCGGCGATCACCTGGGTGGTGGGAGCGTTGCTGCCGCTGTTTGGAGCGCTTAGAGCGGGCTGACTTCGCCAGGATCGGCGAGTTTGAATTCGCGGAAGTAATAGGCGGTCGCGATTATCGACGAGCTGCTCCACCGCGGTCACGACAAGAGCGCCGCGTCATCAGAGAAGACATCCGACTAAGCCAAGCCGCGTATGAGTTATCTCGACGAGGCCCGACAGAGAGCCAGGCGCCGCCGCAGCCCCTGGGACCTGCTTCTTATTCCGGCGTTCGTGTCGTCACTGGGATTGCTATGGTGGTTTTTTGTCGCATTACTACTGGTCGCTCACAGGAATCTCTATCTGGATCAGGACCTCGCTAGCACACCTCGAGGTGTCGGCCCGATTCTGACTACAGTGTCGCCATTGCTCGCGGCGATTCCCCTGGCGATGCTGTTTGCTAACGCACTTGTTTGGATCATCCCGCCTGCGCGACGGGCGTTGGAACGCGAAGCGATGCTCGGTCCACGCGCGAGCTTCCAAACCACTCAAGGCTGTCTGCTGCGCGGCAGCACACTTATGGTTCCAATTGCGCTCGCTCTCGGCATCCTGGGTACCTTGATGTCGTGGCGCTGATCCCTAGCGAGCTTGTTGTATCACGGCTGATCTCTAACATTGATGATGTCATCCCTGGGCCTGGAAAGCGGTGTCGTTCGCCTCGTGGAATACGACCCACAGTGGCCGATCCTTTTCCAGGAAGAGGCGCAGCGCATCTCGCTGGCGATAAGTCCACTCACGCTGAAGCTGCACCATGTCGGAAGCACGGCCGTGCCGGAGCTCGTCGGGAAGCCGGTCCTGGACATTCTCGCCGGCTACGATGATCCCGCCAGTCGATCGGCGTATATCAGTGCCCTGTGCGCTGCCGGGTACCAGCATCGCGGCGAACAGGAGATCCCGGGCCGAGATTTCTTCCGTCGCGGGATGCCACGGGCTTATCACGTCCATCTCGCCAGAGCGGGTTCTGATTTCTGGCACGAGCACCTGACGTTTCGGAATCTTCTTCGGCTGGATCCCGTTCTCCGCGAGCAATACGCGTCGCTCAAACGGCAACTGGCAATGAAGTATCCACGTGATCGCGAGAGCTATATCGACGGCAAGGGACCATTCATCCGGGAGGTGCTCGGCCGCACGACGGCAGCGCGTCAATTAGGCATCAATGAAATCTCAGATCAGGAAGGGACTTGATTCGATTTCATAACTTCGGCCCAGTGCTCTCCGCGACGATGTTGCTCGTGTCCTGCTTTCCCGCTTCGGATTGCAGCAATGAAATACTTCAGGATGTTCCATCGCCGGATGGCCGTCGCCACGCAGTCGTCTTCGTAGTCAACTGCGGCGCCACCACAGACTTCAGCACGCAGGTATCAGTGCTGACCAAGGCCTGGACTGTCAATGATCGCGGCAATGTGCTCGTCATAGACTCGGATCACGGGAAAGCCGACGCCACGGGCCCCGCTGGGGGTCTCAACGTGACCGTCCGTTGGCTGGATAAACGAACTCTCGAAGTTCGATATGACGGCCGCGCGAGAGTATTCACTCACGAGACAAGGCATGACGACACCGATATCAGGTATGTTGCTGATACAACCTCGCCCGCGACCCACTGAAGATTCCGTGGCAATGAGATTTGTTCTATTCCTTGCGCTTGCTGCTATCGCCCTGTGGTACCTGCGCCGCAGAGCGTGGAGCGCCAGGC
>DASWBC010000316.1:0-2938 GCA_036390815.1 Gemmatimonadaceae bacterium | reverse complement strand
ACCCAGCCGCGCTCGCGCTGCACGATCCAGAGGGCGGGAAGAAGCGCCGCCATCTTCGTTGGATAGTGCGTGAGCAGCTCGTCGAGCTCGGCCTTCGCATTCCCTGTAAAGACCGGAGCGTACGGCCCGTGCCCCGCACTGTCGTGCGACGCGTAGTCGGGAGATTCCAGCCCCCCAACCAGATCAGGCGTCAACGGTCGATCTCTCCCATGACGATGTCGATGCTGGCGTTGATGGCGATCACGTCGGAGAGAAGATGGCCTTCGACCATCTTCGGGATCGCGGCGAGATTGACGAAGGACGGCGGACGAATCCTCCAGCGCACCGGCTTCGCCGTGCCGTCGGATACCATATAGTAGCCCTTCTCCCCTTTGGGGCTCTCGACCGCGACGTACGATTCACCGATCGGCGGACGCGGACCTTCCATCACGACCTTGAAGTGATGGATCATGGATTCCATCTCGCTCGTCGCCTTGGACTTGGGAGGAAGAATGACGCGCGGATCGTCGATGTTCACCGGTCCGTCGGGCAGGCGGTCGGCCGCCTGCTGAAGAATGCGCAACGATTGGCGGAGCTCCTCGAACCTCACGAGATAGCGATCATAGACATCGCCGTTCGTGCCAACCGGGACCTCGAAATCGTAGGTCTCGTAGTCGAGATACGGAAAATCCTTGCGCACGTCGTAGTCGACGCCCGATGCGCGAAGCATCGGGCCCGAAAGCCCCCAGTTGATCGCTTCTTCCGGCGTCATGACGCCGAGCCCGACGGTGCGGCCAACCCAGATCGCGTTTCTCGTCAGCACGCGGTCGATCTCATCCAGCGTGTGCGGGAAAGTGCGAATGAACTGCCTGAGCCCGTCCATCCATCCGCTCGGAATGTCGGCGGCCATTCCCCCGACTCGAGTTGCGGACGTCGTGAGCCGCGCGCCTACCCACTTCTCGATCAGACGGTAGATCTCTTCGCGCCGCTGAAACGCCCAGAGGAAGGGCGTGAACGCGCCTATGTCGATGCAGAATGTGCCGAGCCACACGAGGTGCGACATGATGCGCGACAACTCTGACGCGATGACGCGGAGAACCTTGCACCGCTCCGTGATCTCGATTCCGAACAGCCGCTCGGCGCCAAGGGCAAACGCGACGTTGTTGCCGATCGAATTGAGATAGTCCTCGCGGTCGGTCCAGCAGATGATCTGGTTGTATTGGCGGTATTCGCCGATCTTCTCGAACCCGCAGTGGAGATAGCCGATGTGCGGGATGCATCGCACGACGGTCTCGCCATCGAGCTCCAGCACCAGACGCAGAACGCCGTGCGTGGCGGGATGCTGGGGACCGATATTGATGAGCATGTGCTCACCCTCGATATCCGGCTCGAGACCCGGCGGCGGCTGGAGCGCGACCGCCGCGCCACCGTCGTTCGTTACGAGCGGAATGCGCTGCGGCCGTCCCTGCGCGTCGAGACCCGACGTCGAGAGCTCTACTTCGACGGTGCGCTTTGACATTTACTCGCCCGTCCTCTCGCCCTTGCCCAGTCTCTCACGCATGTCCTCTGGAAGCTCCGCGAACGCGTCGGCGATCGTGAGCTCCTCCATCGAATAACGCGCTTCCGGATTCTGAGCGAGGGCCTGACGCAGCTGCTCGGAACGACTTAAGCGACCGCGCAAGGGGAAATCCTTGCGCAGCGGAAAACCCTCCTTGTACTGCTCCCACATCAGGATGCGCCGGAGATCGGGATGCCCGACGAAACGAATTCCGAACATGTCGTAGCACTCGCGTTCCAACCAGTCGGCCGACTTGTAGATATCCCAGACGCTGTCGATCTCGAGCGGCTTCCCTTTTTGCAGTTGCGACTTGATTCGGATAAAACGGCGGTACGGGAGCGAGCGAAGCTGCCACACGACTTCGATTGGAACTTCCGCGTCCCTATACTCGACCGCGGTGACATCACTCAGGAAGTCATACTGCTGCGACGGATCGTTGCGCAGCCAGCGAATGACCTCGTGGACCGCAGTTGGATCAACGTAAACGACGGTCTCACCCCAGATCACTTCCACACGCTCGACCGCGGACGCGAACTTGTCCTGCAACGCCTTCGCCGAAGGATTTGCCTCGGCGCCTCGGTGCGGGATGTTCCGCTGCGTTGCCGGCTGGCCGCTCGGGGAACTCGCGCCGGTTCTCACGATCTCGAATCGGGTCACAGTCCGGACCTGGTCTGGTTTACGGAGTTTCCGAAAGGCTCACCCAGCTCGTCGATTACGGAAGGCGGAATGTAGAGCTGGCTCGAAGGATCGGGCTCCATCTCGTCGCGGATTCCCGCGTCTGAAGACCGCTCGTTCTTCACCTTCTCCTGGAGCATGCGAATTCCGTAGATGAGACCCTCGGGCCGCGGAGGGCAGCCAGGAACGTAGACATCGACGGGAATGATCGTGTCGATTCCCTGCACGACCGCGTAGTTGTCGAACATCCCGCCGGTCGATGCGCAGGCGCCCATCGAAATAGCCCACTTGGGCTGTGGCATCTGCTGCCAGATGCGCCGGATGATCGGAGCAAGCTTGAACGGAACGCGGCCGGCGCAGATGAGCACGTCGGCTTGGCGCGGCGAGAAGCTCATGCGCTCCATACCGAAGCGGGCCAGGTCGAAATCGCTGGCCGCGGTCGCCATGAACTCGATGGCGCAGCAGGCGGTTCCAAACGGCATCGGCCATAGCGAGTTGGCACGACCCCAGTTGACGAGGAAGTCTAGACGCGTCGTGACCCAACCTTCCTGCGACTCGGGCGCGTAGGAGACGGTGCGATGCTCGGGCGAAGCGGTCAATCCCATTGCAGTGCCCAATCTCCAGGAGTGTTCAATCCCATTGTAATGCCCCTTTCTTCCAGACATAGACGAAGCCGACAAGCAGGATCAGCATAAACACCAGCATCTCACCCAGCCCGAAAAAGGA
>DASWBC010000315.1:0-3224 GCA_036390815.1 Gemmatimonadaceae bacterium | reverse complement strand
CACGCGCAATCCTTCCATCAGGTTGCCGTACCACAAGTGGTCTTCGGGCCCAGCAACCTGTTCAGGAAACCAAGTCGGATCGCCCGCGAGGTCGAATGCCTCGGTGGCAATCACGCCGGCCGCCTGATGATCCTCGTGGTTTTCGCCAACGACTGTCGCGGGCAACATGGTGATCACTACTTCCGGGCGGGTCAGCCTGATGAATCGCACCGCTTCGCCGAGTGAGCTGCCGTGGTTCGACGTCTCGAGCGAACGGAGTACATCGGAGACGTCCTGCGCCCATGTGTCAGGCGCGCGCAGGAACCAGACGTCGGTAATACCAATCGAGGCCAGTGCCTGTCGTGTCTCCGTCTCGCGTATCTCGGCCAGTGAGCGAGCCTGCTCGTAGCCGACGAGGTTCTGGCCTGCGTCGCCGCGGGTGGTGACGACGACGGCGACGTGCCGGTGCTCGTCGAGCGCGGCCTTGGCCAGGTAGCCCGCGATCGTCGACTCGTCATCAGGGTGAGGCGCGATGACGAGAATGTCGGCTTTGAAACGTTTATCGGCTGGTGGATTTGTGGGCGCCTGTTGCGATCCGGCGACGTGCGGCAGCGTTATCACAATAAGCCAATTGATCAGTGCCCAACGACGAAACGATTGTCTCACAGGTATCCTCCGTCTGAGGCATAGCACCGCTCTCGCGCGGCGCGCGGGGGGTCATCTCTTCGTCGCGTAGCGTCGGCCGAAACCGATGCGGTACAACGGATGCGCGGTATCGTGCGGCAGATACGACCGCTGCGCTTCCACTTCCTGCATCGACGATGGCAGCTCGAACGGCAACCTTCCTTCCGGCTGCGCGACTCCAGTCAATACGTCGAGCAGCGCGGCATCGCTGACGCCGAAGTTCGCGATCAGAGCGGCGGCTCGATCCTTCAATGATGTGAGAATGGCTGGCCGATCGAGATACACAGTCACGATGGTGGGGACTGCCGCGGTGATGCGTTTGATTTCCTCGAACTCCTTGTCTCCGTTCTGGAAATCGAGGCTACCCTCGTGCCACATCGCACCGAATACGTAATTGGGATGGAGTGTCTGGTAGGGTGCTTTGGCTCGGACGATTGCAATCTCGGCGCGCGACAGATCGGAAACTACGTTGAAGCCGTAGCGCGTCGCTGTCGCGGAATCGACGCCGTGCAGGAAGACGCGCTTGCCGCGCGCGACCAGTGGAAGAATGCCATTCCTGTTTTCCAGCAGCACCAGCGAGCGACGCTGAGCCGCGGTGGCCTCCGACTGGAACTGCGAGCTCCCGACGATGCGTCCGGCTGCCGCGGTGTCGACGTACGGATTCTCGAACAATCCCTGCTTGAATTTCAGCAGCGCGATACGATAGACCGACTCGTTGAGCCGTGCTTCGGTGATCTTTCCCGAGCGCACACCTTCAACGAGGAACTGGGCTTCTTCGGTGCCGCCAAACTGATCGACACCTGCGCTCACCGCTTTGGCGAAGCGATCGACCTTGGGCAGATCCTCGACGCCCCACGGCATTGCCACCGACGCGAACGAAGGACGCTCACCCGGCGGGGATCCGTTGCGGCAAAGCTCGTTGCAATCGTTCGTAATCGCCCAATCCGTGAGTATCACTCCGTCAAATCCGTAGCGCTTGCGGAGCAGATCTGTCAGCAGCTGGCGATTGTACCCGGCGCCGACCTGCTCGAGCGGGCGTCCATTCAGCTTCGCTCCCTCGAGAATCGAGTACGTCGGCATCACGCCCGCGACGTGCGCAGCGAAGGCGCCGCGGAACGGCTCCACGTGCAGCTCGAGATTGCCGCCGGCAAAATTCGCCCATTTGCCGTAGCTCGAGTGGCTGTCGAGCCCGTTCTTCTGCGCTCCGTATCCAACCCAATGCTTGACGACCGCGACCACGCCGGCGGAATCGACACCGCTGGCCCCGTGTTGAAATCCCTCGACGTATGCTCGCACGAGTTTCCGCGCGAGGTCGGGATCTTCGCCGAACGTCCCGTTGATTCTGCTCCACCGCGGCTCGGTTGCGAGATCCGCTTGTGGCGAGAGCGTCTCCTGGATGCCGACGGCGCGATATTCCTGCCGCGCGATGTCGGTGAATCTCCTTACGAGGCTGGCGTCTCTTGTCGCGGCGAGTCCGAGTGTCTCCGGCCACTGCGAGAAGCGGCCCGACTGCGTGCTCGCGCCGAGGACGTACTGGAAGTGATTTCGGGGATCGCTGCTGATCGTGAGCGGAATCCCGAGCCTCGTGCCCTCCGCGATCTCCTGCAGCTTGTTGTCCTCGGCTGCCAGCCCGCGCGGATCGCCGCCGAGTCTGGTGATGAAGCTGTTGACGCCGACGTCGCGAATCATTCTGCCGGTTGCGGCAGTATCGTAGCCAGTTCCGACCCCGGCGCCTCCCGCGGGGCCGGCGCTCCGCGCCGTGCCGTGCATCATCATGCCGGCTTTTTCCTCGAGCGTCATCCGGCCGACGAGATCCTTTGCGCGCGCGGAGGGACTCCGGCGCCAGTCTTCGTACGGATCGACGACGCCGTTCCTGTTCAGATCTTTGAAGCGCAGTCCCTGCAGCTCGATGATTTTCGACGAGCGGGCTACGACGACGGGTTGTCTCTGGGGGTTCGCGTTGGCGACCTGGGCGACAACTGCCAGGGGCGTCAGGGACAGAATCAGCGCGCCAGGAATGACAACGATCTTCGATTTCAGCATCGAGCGATTCGTAAGGGTGGGAGCGTGCCGTCCTTCAGTACATCCGTTCAGCGGAAAACGGTGTGCCTACCTAACGCCCAGTATCCGCGTTCGTCAAGATCGCCGTTCAGGCGCGCACCAGAGACAGACGCAGGGCACCGAAGCGCGCACCAAGGAGCCACTGGATATAGAACTTGAGACCGACGAGACCAACCCCGAATCCGAGGAAGCCCCCGACCCACTGTGCAATGCGCTGAATGCCGGCAATGCCATACCCGCCCATGCCCATGACCACACCGATGATCCCGCCGGCGATGCCTCCGACGATGCCTCCCACGATGACGATAACGATGGTATAGATGACCCCGCGCCACAGAAACCCGAACACGAGTTGCACCCACTCGCCGGCGCGAAGTGTGCTCGGATCAATGGCTGTCGCGGGCGCGGCTGCTGTCTGGTCCATTTTTGTCTCCGTGCAGAAGATCGTGATGAGTCGAGCTACCGAATGACCTAGGTTGTTCCTGGCGCCTGAGCAGGGC
>DASWBC010000314.1:0-3258 GCA_036390815.1 Gemmatimonadaceae bacterium | reverse complement strand
ACCTGGACGCGCGCCGCATCGGTAGCAGTGCGGGCGTCACGATCCAGCCGGCTTGCCAGCTGCGTCAGGGCGGCGCGCTCGCTCGCGCCCTTCAGCTTCTCGGCGCGACCGAGATCGCGCGCGATGCTGGTGGATCGATCGCGCGGAATTCCGTTATCGCGAACGAGCTGATCGAGATACGCACGCGCTACGACGTAGCTCGGCGGCCACACCAGCTTCGGCTGGTTCTGCGGATTGAACACATCGAAGCGCACCAGCTTTGCCGCATCGATTTCGTTCTGCGACAGCAGGTCGCTTGGCTTGAGGTCGAGAACGTCCAGCCCGCGATCGATCTCTGAAGCGTAGATGTATCCGTTGTACCAGTACGTCCCCCAGTCGCCACCCAGCAGCAGCTTGGTCGCATCCATCGGTCCTCGGTCGAAGAATGCGATCTCCTTCGGATGCGCGGGGTCAGTGAAATCGAATACCGAGACGCCGCCCTGGTACCAGGCCTGGGTCATGATGTCGCGGCCCGGGACGGGAATGAGCGAGCCGTTGTGGGCGACACAATTCTCCTGGTCGGTCTGCGCTACCGGGAGTTTGTAGTGGCCGGCGGGAGTCAACTTGTCACCGGCACGATAGAAAATCGCATCCGCGCCCCACGTAATCTTGTCGGTTGCGCGGCACCGGGGCGCCATTCCGCCGCCCCATTCGTCGCTGAACAGCACCTTCGTCCCATCATTGTTGAAGGTCGCAGAGTGCCAATACGCAAAATTCGGATCGATCACGGCGGCGATTCGTTTCGGATGCACCGGGTCGTGGATGTCGAGCAGGATGCCGTTACCCGAACAAGCACCGGCCGCGAGCCCGATCGCGCTGTAGACGGTGATGTCGTGGCACTGATTCGTCTGCGAGGTGGTCTGCGTGCCCGCACCGTGCGCGCCTCCCTTCCACAATCCCGCGATTACGCCCGCGGAGTCCGCGAAGATGCGCGGGGAGTTCACCACGCGCGCGTTCTGAGGCGCGGCCACTGGCACCTGGATGATGTCGATCCGGAACAGCGATGTGGTCGTGTCTGTCAACGAGGCGCCGACCGAACACCCGGCCAGCTCGGAAGCCGACCGAACCACACTGGTACCCGACACGTAGATGTAGACGTTCTCCCGATCATTCGGATCAATAACCAGAGTGTGGGTGTGCGATCCCCGGCAGGTCTGTACCGCGGCTACCTGCTTCGGGTGATCGAGGTCGCTGATATCGAAGATGCGGACGCCACGAAAACGCTCGGCGCTGACCGTATCGGTCACTCCTTGAGTGCCGCAGTCCACACGACCGCGCGTCTCTTCCACAGAGAAGAACAACAGATTCTTGTAAATCGATGGATCGCCCTGACCGCCGGGGCAGACGAATGACGTGCGGAGCGTCGGGCTCTTCGGATTGGAGATGTCCCAGACCTGCAAGCCGTTGAATCCGCCCTGGAACGCCAGATTACCCTTGAACGCGAGATCGCCGTTCAGGAACGCAAAATCGCCCAGGTCCTTGGCGTTCCCGAAGTTCTGCGGCCGCGCGCCGTGGCCGACCAGCTCCATGTTGCGGCCGACTTCGGCCGCATCGTTATAGCCGGCGCGGAGACCGATTCGCGGGTCATCGTGGCTGATGGCGACGCTATCGTTCTGCGCTCCGGCGGTCGCCGCGATAAGCGACCCCGCAAGAATGAGTAGATGTCGGACGCGACGAATACCGTTGCGGGAAGGCGAAGGCGGGACCGTGGATCTCGGTGTCATTTACGTTCTCTCTGGGTGGGGGGTGTCGAACTTCAGACTGGAGTTGCTCAACGGTGCGACTTTGCGCCAGTAGGACCTAGCGTGGCGAGAAGAGCGCTCATGCGCGCAATCTCTGCGCGCTGGTCAGAATCCACTTCGGACGCGAAACGAAAAACCTCGGCCTCCTGGGCGGAACCGGTGGTGCCGACCAGGCTGGCAACCATCACCAGAGCGCCCTCGTGATGGTGGATCATGTCCGTAAGGAAAAGTTTGGCGAACTCGTCGCCGTTCGTCCTTGCCAGCGCCGCCAGCTGCTCGGTCGTGAGCATACCCGGCATGAGCGTGTCCGACATTGCCATGCCTCGCATGTCCATGTGACCGGCCGCGGCCTGTTGATCGTGTAGCGCGTCACTGGCGGGAACCGGCTGGTGACGGTCCTTCAACCATTGCTTCATCATCGCGATCTCGTCCTTTTGGGAAACCTCGATGCGTTGGCCGAGGAGTCGGATGTCCTGCCGGGTCGTGCGGTCGGGTATGAGCGCGGTCATCGCCAGCGCCTGCGCGTGATGGCCGATCATTCCCTGCATGAAACGCACGTCCGCCGCGGTGTAGCGCGGTGCGTCCTGCGCCGACGCGCCCGCGGTTGCTATAAGCGCGAGCGCGACGACGAACAGGTGATCTCCGAACGATTTATTCATGAGCTTGTGGGTTGAACGTATTGTCCCGCCGGTTTGTTGCAAGCTCGCGACGTCGCTGTAATCCGGACGTCAGCGACCGGAAATGCTGGTCCTGATTCGTTCGAGCGCCCACTCCGCATGCTCTGCCACGAGCGGCTCGGGGTCGTCGAGTGACGCGACCAGTGTAGGGACGTCATCAGCTGTTCCAACGTTGCCGAGGACTGTCGCAGCGTTGCGCCCGAGTCCGCGCCGCTTCGCGCGTTTCATCGGAGACCCCTTGAACTCCCGGCGGAATGAGTCGTCGTCCATGGACAGAATCCTCCTCGCCACCGCCCGCGCATCGCCGTCGAGAATATCGCGCCGGCGGAATGACTCTTCGCGAAGATCGCGGGAGAATCGCGCGTTCCAGGGACAAGCGTCCTGGCAGATGTCGCAGCCGTAGACGAGGCTACCGATCTTTTCGCGCTGCTCCGGCGGAATCGCTCCCTTTGCCTCGATCGTGAGGTAGGAAATGCACTTTGTGGCGTCGAGCACGCGCGGCTCGACGAAGGCGTCAGTTGGACAAGCGGCCAGGCAGCGAGTGCAGCTGCCGCATCGATCCGCCTCGAATGGCGCATCGGGCGCGAGATCCAACTCAACGAGCAGGACGCCGATGAAAAAGAACGATCCTATGCGAGGATTGATAAGGTTGGTGTTCTTTCCGAACCACCCGAGCCCGGCTCGACGCGCGAGATCGCGCTCGAGAATCGGGCCGGTGTCGACGTAAGCCTTTCCGCGGATCGGACGGCAGGTCTCCAGCTCGAGCCAGCGATGGAGCTCATCGAGTCTCGCGGTCATGA